>DAOTTO010000219.1:0-4450 GCA_034437895.1 Anaerolineae bacterium
CTGTGCGCGGTATCTTCCGGCCATGCGGTAAAGGCAATAATCGGGACAGTCTGTAAAGCGGGCTGCTGCCGAATCAGCGCGATCACAGTTTGACCATCAATATCGGGCAGACCCAGATCAATTAAGACCAAATCCGGGTTGTTTTCAAAAACAGTAGTAAGGCCATTTTCGCCATCTTCCGCGATCATAACCTTGTGGCCTGCGTTCCCCAGTAGTTTTGCTGCCATCCGTGCATTTTGGGCATTGTCTTCGATGACTACAATCAGGCTCATACGCTTACAACTCCTGATATTTTATTCTATTATAGCAATAGTGCAATTGAACGACGAGTAGATTAAACAGGTGCATGTTCAAGATAATAGGCTATCATATTCAAAAGTTCGTTTTTGGTGACAGGTTTCGCCAAATACCCATCGCAGCCTGCCTCGCTAAAGCGTTCCTTATCACCGTGCATGGCATTCGCCGTTAATGCGACGACGGGAATGTGCCGCAGTTCGCTTGAGGCTTTCAATAGACGAGTGGCTTCCATACCATCAATATCGGGTAAATTAATATCCATCAAGATCAAATCAGGATGTTCCCGATCTGCCAAAAGGACACCGGTGTTTCCATCAGTGGCCTCAATCATGTTATAACCACCCACTTGCAACATTTTGCGTACTAAACGCATATTTTGTGGGTTGTCTTCGATGTAGAGTATTGTCCTAGTCATGATGATATTCCTATCAGAATAGTTGCGTTTTTAGCGATATAAATTTTAACTTAACTCTCCCTTAATTATATTCAGAAGTTCCTTACGGTCAAGTGAAGTTTTCTCAAGTATCAGGCGAATATTCTGCTGCATCTTGGTACGCTCATTAGAAGTGAGTTCACGGGCGGAAATAATGATGACGGGAATGTCGCGCAGCTTTACATCATCTTGCAATGTTTCGACGATGGAAAATCCGTCCATATCAGGCAGCATCAAATCCAAGATCACCAAGTCGGGATGATAATTGTAAATGGCTTTTAGCCCATCCCGCCCTGTCGCAGCCTCGATAATATGGAAAGCACCTTCCGCACTGAGCATCTTACGCGCTAAACGGGCATCTACAGCATTGTCTTCGATCATCACGATGACGTGTCCGTCATGGGTATCGGCAGGACTATTTTTCTGATTGACTACTGCCATTTCGCCTGTTGCCGTTTCTGATGCCGAGATTTTTTTCGGCTGAATAACTTGTACGGGGCGATGTCCGAGTGTGTTGACCACATGATCGACCAGTTGGCGGGTTTCAAAACCGCCTTTTGTCCAGACCGATTCGGAATAAGTTTCCAGCACTTTACGATCTTGTAGGGTCAGTGCTTTGGCAGAGACGACCACTACCGGGATATGGGCTGTAGCCGGGTTGTTTTTGAGTTGTTCCAGCAGGGTGAAGCCGTCCATTTCGGGCATCGTGAGGTCACAAACCACCAGATCAGGTTTACGATCTTGAATCACGCTGAGGGCTTCTACACCATCGCGGGCTTCATAAACACGATAACTTTTGTAGCTTTGCAGCAAACGCCGAATTAAGCGGCGATCATTGGCGTTATCATCGACTACGACAATGGTGGTCACTTGTTCGTCAAGATTTTGCAGCGCCGCGCCAAGCCCCTCTTCTTGGGTAATCTGGGAGGTGTCTGAGGTTGGAGCGCCATTGGTATCTAGGCTCAGGATATATTTGTCATATTGATCGCCTAAAACGTGGCTTTCTGCTGGCAGTGTATGTCCGGAGCAGTTGACGACCACTGTTTCATGCGGCGCGATAATGCCTTCGGTCAGCATTTTATCCAGACCCGCAAAGGCGACAGCGGTGGCAGGTTCCACCGAAAGTCCAGCGCGGGAAGCAATCAAGCGCATGGCGTGGAAGGTTTCGCCGTCTTCAACCCCAATCATCGTGCCACCATTGCTTAGAACGGCTTCCCGCAGCAATACGTAAGCATAACCTGGATCGCCCGTAGCAAGGACGTGAATGAGCGTTTTAGGGATAACGGCTTCGGCTGTAGCTTTACCTTCAGCTAATGCCTTGACCATTGGCGCACAGCCTGCGGCTTGAATGAGGCCGAGCTTGGGCATTTTATCCACCAAGCCCATTTGTAACAACTCGCTAAAGCCTTTCCACACACCCAGCGGGCCAATGCCCCCGCTAACCGCTTGCAGATACCAATCTGGGCTGGCCCATTTGCCGGGTATTTCTGGATGCAGCTTAAGGCCAAGCTGTTCGGCGATTTCGTAACCGAGTGTTTTCATGCTTTCTTTGGCCGGAATCGTCCGTGCGCCTTTGTCCATCACAATACCTTTGCGATGGGCAAATTCTGCGGCGACCTTTTTGGTTTCGTCATACGTGCCGGAGACTTTGACGACTTCCGCACCGTAAAGCGCCACCTCGCGCATTTTTTCCGAAGGGACGAGGCTGCTCATAAACAGCCAGAGCTTGATTCCAGCGCGGGCGCAATAAGCCGCATACGCGACGGCAGCATTCCCGGTGGAGGCCAGCACACATTCCGTTACGCCGGATTGTTTCATGGCGGTCACAGACATCGTAGCCTGCCGATCCTTAAAGGAATTAGTCGGCATGTGGCGTTCATCTTTGACGTAAATGTGTTCATGCTGATACAAGCGCTCATATTGATACAAGCGAATCAACGGCGTATAGCCCTCGCCCATCGAGATTTCCGGGTTGGGGACGGAAATCGGGAGTAATTCGCCGTAGCGCCACAAAGAACGATCCCGCAAGGTGACATTTTTCGGCCATTTTTTAGCGACTACCGCATAATCATAACGGGCATCCAGCCAACCAGAATTGCAGCGTGTACAGGTTGCCGTATTCATGTCGGCGGGCATTTCATTTCCGCATTCCAGACACACCACACTGTTAAAGTATGAAATCATTTTTACGCTCGGCTTGGTTTGAAATTGGTTAGAAATAATACCTACAAATTAGGGCGACTAACAAGTCACCCTAATTTGTAGGTTATGAAAATGGACTTACGCTTGGACAGGTACGAAGACTGGAAGGGTGAACCAGAAGGTAGACCCCTCGCCATAGACGCTTTCTACATCAATTTCGCCGCCGTGCATTTCGACTAGCTGTTTAGTGATTGTCAAGCCCAAGCCGGTACCGCCAGCGCGTCGGGTAGAAGACCCATCGACTTGGCTAAAGCGCTCGAAGACAAGATGAACTTTATCTGCTCGGATGCCGATACCGCTGTCTGTAACGGCGACGCGCACGATCGAGTCGTCCAGCGCCTCGACAGTGATTTTTACTGTGCCGCGTTCCGTGAATTTGGTCGCGTTACTGACGAGGTTTAAGATAATCTGGCGTAAGCGAATGAGATCAGCCCGGACATTGGGGATATCGCCTTTGACCTCAAGCTCCAACGAGACGGGCTTGTCTTTGATGAGCATCTGCCCGGTACGCATGATGTCGCGGACGATCTCGGTAATATCCTGCGGTTTGTAATCCAGCCGCATTTCGCCAGCTTCGATCTTCGCCAAATCAAGGATTTCATTGATGAGCGAGAGCAAATGCTTGCCGCTGTTATGGATGGCGCTCACATCTTCCTGCGCGTCGTCGGTTAAATCGCCGTCCACACTATCCAGCAGCACTTCCGAATAGCCAATGATCGAATTCAATGGTGTACGTAGTTCATGGCTCATATTGGCTAAGAACTGCGACTTCAAGCGATCAACCTCGCGTAATTGCTCGGCGATTTCGCGTTCAGTTTCAGCCCGTAATGCCGCGTCTTGGAAGGAACGTGCATTTTCAACCGCGACTGCAATCTGATTTGCCAACGCGGTTTTTACACGAACATCTTCTTCGTCGAAGCGATTAATGGTGTTTCCTTGTACATCCAACACCCCGATTAACCGTGTGCCGACGATCATTGGGATCGCCATTTCTGATTTTGTATCCGGCAGCAGTGGGTTTGCTAGGAAATCAGGATTGATGGATACGTCGTTAACGATTTGGCTTTCCAAAGTGGTCGCGGCTAGAACGACGAGCGAATTTTGCCGTGCCAATGGGATTTTGTGGTGATTCTCCTTCATAATACGGCCTGGTTCGCCTGCACCTGCAGCTAACACCATGTCATAACTTTCCTCATCAAGCAGATAGATATGGGCATGATAGAGGTTAAAGCTGTCTTTAGTTACATCGACCACTGATTGCAGCAGTTCATCAACATCGATAATGGAGGTAGTTGCTGCACCCACCCGCGCCACTGTTTCCATATCATTGGCACGTCGCCGAATGATTTCCTCTTGTTGCTTGCGTTCTTCTTCTGTTTGCTTTTGCTGTGTCACATCGCGGGTGACGAAATAGATTAATCCGGTTGCTATATCGGGTGTGGCGTTCCAAGAAAGCCAGCGATAGCTGCCATCTTTGCAGACATAGCGATTCTCAAATGAGAGCGTTTTTAAACCGGC
>DAOTTO010000220.1:0-3287 GCA_034437895.1 Anaerolineae bacterium
AGCCGTTTGACTTTTTGTTCGACCTTCCCAAGACTAAGAACACTACCATCAAGTTCTTCTCTCGGAATTTTGAGCTTGATCGCTAATTCGTTGACTAAATTCGGTACATGATTGATAAAATCTTGCCCATAGAGCAGGAGATCCTTCAATATATGACGCGGTGACTGCCCTCTAAGCTGCTCGATCAATTGAACCATTGTAGGACTTTCGCTCACGCATTTACCCCACCCCTAAATCCCCTCCCCACTTCGTAGAGAGGGGACTTAAAGAACCGTTTTTCTCCCCTTCGCCATGCAATGGAGAAGGGGTCGGGGGATGAGGAAATCATAAAAGTTAATCAAAGTTCGCTATCCAAAACTGAGGTTAATGTAGTCCATGCTGCTAGCGGGGCGGCGGGTGCAATCCACAAAGGCGCTATCACAGCTATCTCAAGTTACGCGCCGAATTGGAAGAAGCCTACGCGCTGTATTAAGGTAAATAGATATTCACCATCTGAACGATAATAACTATCGGCGGCGAGAGGCAAGCCGTGTTATTATTGTGATGTTGATTGACCGAATAGCCTTTAAACTGAACTAGAAGCCAGCCTTTATGTCGAATGACCAACAACCCAAACACCTTAATCGCGGTCTGTTTGCCGATTATTATCTGGACGAGAAACTTGGAGATCAGCCGGAATGGGATACGACTTTATTGACGGCGGCTGAACGCTGCTTTGCACAAATAAAAGCCCTTCGTACCACCGTTCAACCTGCCACGCTCAATGAAGCACAGCTTGAAGAGGGGTGGATTCAGCCTGTAATGCGCTTACTGGGTCATCATTACGCCGTACAGGGTCAAATCCGCTTTCGTGACGGAGGCCACCGCAAACCCGATTATATATTCCTAGAGACTGAGGCCGAAAAACAAGCCATCACGAGTAAGGTTTACGAGATCGGGCAGATGGACAAATGGCTGGCGGTGGGCGATGCCAAACGATGGGGTGCAAAACTTGATCAATCGAGCGATAAGGAGCGCAACCCCAGCCAGCAGATTGACGAATATCTGCGCTACAGTGAACGCCCTTGGGGCATTCTGACGGATGGACGCTATTGGCGGCTGTATCACCGCGACACCAGTAAATACAACAATTATTACGCGGTTGATCTGGAAAGTATGCTGGAACGCGGCGACGTTAACGTCTTCCGCTATTTCTACGCTTTCTTTCGTTTGGAAGCCTTCACAAGTGGCTGGCTGGCGAAAGTGCTGCAAGGCAGCGAGGACTTCGCGCAGAAGCTCACCGACAGGCTGGAAGATCAGGTTTATGACGCGCTGGAAATGATCGCACAAGGATTTCTGGAGCATCGCCGTAACAGGCTGACGGCTGATCGGGAGACGCTCGACAATATCTACAAACACAGTCTGGTGCTGCTTTACCGCCTGCTGTTTATCTTCTATGCGGAAAGCCGTGAGATTCTGCCGCTGGATAATGCCGCATATCGCATCCAGATGAGCATGGACTCGATTAAAAAAGAGGTCGCCAGTCCATTAGACCGCAGCGTTAACTTAATTTCTGGCACCAGTCATATCCACACCCGTCTACGTGATTTATTTCTCGCCATTGATGAGGGCAACCCCAAGATTGATCTTCCGCCCTATAACGGGCGCTTGTTTTCCGACACCGAGCATCCTTTTTTGCACGATAAAATCGTCGCCAATGAATATCTCATCCCGGCGCTGGATAAGCTGGCGCGGGTGAACGACGGTGACAAGCGCGTGTACGTGGATTATCGTGACTTGGAAGTCCGCCATTTGGGTAGCATTTATGAAAAGCTGCTGGAATATAACCTCCATATCGCCGATCAACCGCTGACGCTGAAAGGCGGACAGTATGCCCCGGCAGCCGCCAGCGATACGATCCTCAAACAGGCCGGGAAGGTCTATTTACGTACAGGCAGCAACGAGCGCAAAGTGACGGGCAGCTACTATACGCCGGATTACATCGTGCGCTTTATCGTGGAAAAGACGCTTGAACCGCTGCTGACCGCCATTACCATCCGTCATGCTGATCTGAGCGAGGATGCCAGTTGGAAAGTGCGCGAGGGCGAGGCTACCGCATTGATCGCCGAAGTGCTGGCGCTGAACATCCTTGACCCGGCGACGGGCAGCGGCCATTTCGTGGTAGACGCGACGGCCTACATCGCGGAATGGCTGCGCGGACTCGGCATCCGTCCAGCGGATTTGGGCGATGAAGACGAATTGGTCTACTGGAAGCGGCAGGTGGCGAGCGCCTGCATTTACGCCGTCGATATTAACCCTCTGGCGGTGGAACTGGCGAAATTGAGCATGTGGCTGACGACGTTGGCGAAGGGCAAGCCGCTGTCGTTCCTCGACCATCACATCCGCGTCGGTAACAGCTTGGTCGGGACTAACCTCAGCGCGATTGACGATACGGCGGTTTCGATCAAAGAAGAGGAAAAACGCCGCAAAGCCCTAGCACTCAAGCGCCAGAAAGAAGCCACTACCGGGCAGATCGTCATGTTTAGCGATGCCGATTTTAGCGCCGGAGTGAGCTTTGCTGTGCAGCAGATGAGCGCCATCGAAAACACCATCGCCGATCATGTTGCCGACGTGAAGAACCAAGAACATCTTTATGCCGACTTGACGCAGCGCTTGAGCGCATGGAAACAGGCGGCGGATGTGTGGACGGCGCGTTACTTCGGCCTTGAAATGACCGCGGCGCAGTGGAAAAATGTGCGTGACTTCACCACGACGGGCTTAATTCCCGACACTGTGCAGACGCTCGTCGATAAGGCGCAAGCCCTTGCCGCGCAGCAGCACTTCTTCCATTGGGAACTGGCTTTCCCAGAAATCTTTTATGACGCAAACGGGCAGCCCAAAGCCAACCCCGGCTTCGACGCGGTAGTAGGCAATCCGCCGTATGTGCGGCAGGAACGTATTCAGCCGATTAAGCCGTTTTTGCAGAGTCATTATGAGGTCTACAGCGGGACAGCCGATTTATTCTTATACTTTTATGAGCGCGGAATCGGATTCCTGAAACAGGAACGCCGTTTGGGCTACATCACCAGCGGCACGTATATGAACAGTAACAGCGCCAAATCCTTCCGCCAATACATTCACGATCACAGCGGCATGGAATGGGTGGCGAACTTTGGCGAAAACCAACCGTTCCGGGGCGCGGAGATGGTGTATCCGACGATTGCCGTCATGCGAAGCGGTAAACCGCGCGAAACCTTCCGCAACCTGTTCATCGAAGGGAATGTGCCATTTGCCCAATTAGGTGCAGC
>DAOTTO010000221.1:0-4789 GCA_034437895.1 Anaerolineae bacterium
TCGACAATAATCTGGCGGAACGCGATCTTCGCATGATGAAGGTGAAGCAAAAAGTGTCTGGGTGCTTCCGCACCTTCCACGGGGCGCTGGTATTCTGCGCTGTCCGTAGCTATCTTTCGACGGCTCGCAAACACGGCCATTCCATGTTCTCCGCTTTGGTCGATGCTTTTTCCGCCTCGCCCTTCACCCCAACACTGCTTCACCCCTGAGTAGTTACTTCGCCTGTTATTGGACAGCTTTAGCAGCCGGATGAACGTTTCTCAGGCAACGAGTTTCCGGTTGATCTGCGTCTGCTCGAGCAGCTTGCGGTGCGCGTCGAGTCGGGGTTGATCGTGCGTATCGAAGAAGGCCGCTACAACGCCGATGGCATTCCGCAGTGGTTCCCCAGTGGGACGATTAATCTCACACCTTATGTCCCCGCGATTGCCAATCAACATAGCTGGTGTTTGGTCGGGATAACAAACGCCGGAACGGTTCTGGCTCAGAACGGATGCTTGTTGTTACTGCGTATCGCCAACCTTTTTGGATTCGAAGGCAAATTGTCCCTGTGGATAAAAACCTGCTTGGCACGGTGCAGTCCGATCCTCAGATTGGTATGATTAAGCCATTTCCGGTAGGCATACAGAATTTTGTTTGGCTTTTTGCGCTGCTGCACTCCTGAAAATTCAGACTCAACCAACTGCATTGCACGACGAATAGTGGCGAAATCATCAGCCGTTAATGCTTTCCTCGGTGTGTCAGGATCGTCGCCAGTTTTTGAAGGAGGCGCATTTTCACCTTGCGCCTTCCCCGTCTTGATCGTTTTGGGATCAATCTTGTTCAATTCAGCAACGTCAGCGGCAATGAGCGCTAAAAACTCCTCCTCCGAGGTAGCAAAATCAGAGTCGCTAACGCTCGCAAAGGGCAGTCTCAAAAAAATCAATACTTCTTTATAAGGTGGTGTGACAAAACGTGATTTAATTCCATTTTCCATCGAAATCAGGCGATAGGTATTCGGCTGCTGGCGTGCATACCACACTTCGCGCCCGGCCTGCAATTCGCGCTCGGCAATCTCCTTATACGGCGGGTAATGCCAGTTTCCGGCTTCTAAATGTGCCGACTTATGCGCGATCACGCTTTCGGCCTGCTGTACTTGCCAGCGTTTAAATGTGGCTTCCCGGCTGATCGTCGTGTCTCGCTTTATATCTCGCTGGATCGTGCGGCGGCAGACTCCAGCGTTATCCGCTAACCGGTCGTTGGCTAACGGTTTACCCTTGCTGGTAGCGATACGAGGTCGCGTAATTGTCGCGTGTCGGTAGGTGCGGCGGCTGGCTAAATCGGCGCGTTTGACATGAATCTTACCTATGATCTGCACGTCAAGCGCGGCAGCTATCTCCGTTTCTGTCGGTACGGTTAACAGTAAAGCCCGGCGGCCTCGCTTGCTGGGTGTGCTTTGTGCTGTGCATCCACAAAGTACTGTGAGCATTTTTAAAGCGTGGTCAACGCTGCGGCGGCTGATTCCGGCGCTGGCTGCTTGGCTAATGAGCGCCTGCCGGGTGATTTCGGTGATTCCATTAATGTAAGCAAAATCCACTACACGCGCGGCGTGGCTGCCTGCTACCGGGTCGCGCTGGATGAGGGCTTGTCGGGTAGAGCTGTGCAATCCGGGACGGCGTGGCTGCTGCTTGGGCAGGTAGTGTTTTATATCAATGCCGAAAGCACGATAGGCAAACTTGACAATCCACATCGTCTCGCCTGCAAAGTCGTTGTAACCAAGTGTTATCCGATTAAAGCCTGCGCTGGCGTGGGTATCTTCGCGGAGTGGACTTCTAAAATTTATCCATCCCTTATCATTCCAGGGGGTGCTACTTTCAATTTGCTCGATCCGCTGAAGCACATCATTCACATAGGCAGATGGAAAATTATGGCCTGTGTAGGTGTGATTCGTGTTGCTGCCCTCACGGCGCGATGCTTTTGGGGTTGGTGTTTCAGGTTGTGGGTTTTGCGCCTTAATCCACTCAAGAATCTTTGAAACATCGCTCACCCGGCGGATAGGCCGTTCAAGGTAAACGCTGTACGCCTGACCAGTTTTGGGGTGTATCGAGACTGGGGCAACACATTGCTGCCCGTCGGATTTTAATTCGATGTTCCCTAGGGGCGTTCCCATCGCCTTTGTGGTTTCTGGCAGGTCGTCAACTTTAAGGTAAACATGAGCGCCGTTACCACTGCCTGTAGCAACCGTAAAGGTGTCGGCTTCCATTGGGAACTGCTCACAAAAGGCGTGATACCCTGCCTATCCATCGAAATCTATAGGAATAAGATTGCCTGAATTTGCGCCCGCCACAATGCCAACATTACACCCTAGAGGCCAAATGTCGATGGCGGCATCCGTTGGTATAGAGGTTTTTTGCCATCCGCTGCGGATCGGTTTTTGCCGTTTAAAGGAATTACGACAAGTCCGAGCGCTGCATAATACTTGGCAAGCGGATGCAAGTCGATCATGAGGCGGCCTTCACTGCCTTCTGGATTGCCAGGGGCAAGCTGCGGAGGGTGAGCAGCGCCACCCACAGACCGCTGACAAGGCCGGTGACAATACCAAGGGCGGCATATTGTGTTGTGCCGAACCACCCTTTTACCGCCTGCTCTGATGCAAGATGGGTTTGAAAGCGTTCCCATGACACAGAGGCCGCTTTGGGACGCGCAGGATCATGATCGCTGCGTAGTGGGATCACCGACCAACCGAGACTTAGGTAGTGGGTCGCGGCAGTAAATAAAGTTAAAGGCTGGGCGATCTGTTCCGGTGTTTGCAAAACTCAACCTATTCCTACCGGAAATAGGCGTTGCGTTCACCGAGAGATTTCGCTATTATGGGTCTCAATAACGAAATCACGCGGTGGCAGCAAACAAAAACTGCTCCGGTAGGCTCTAGGAAAAGCTCTCACGTTGCTTGTCGGCTGGTGGAGAGCTTTTCTGATTCTATGGATTAATGCTTAATATATCTCTTTGACATGGGTCTTTAATCTCTGTTTTTACTGAAAATGCTTCGGTTGCTCAAAAAAAATTGACCCAATTTTCTAGGTCGTCTGGGATTTTCTAATCAAAAAAGGCATCACCCCCGACCCTTGCTGGTGGTGACGCCCTCGTTAGCTGTGCTATACTATGGGAGTCAGCGCCCGGGTGAGGGTGCTAAAATCTCTCACTCGCCTACAATCGAGTTCGAGATCTATGGCAGGTTATTTCCTGTCATTTTTATTTTATAGAGCAAAGTATAACGTTAATCTGTATTTTTTTGCAACTAATTCCTCAAAGCAATTTTACCCGTTTGGCGACTTCCCCACCCCGATTTTTTGGACTTGCCGATAAGCAAAATCCAACATCCGATTAAATGCTGCTCAAAGCGTTCAGGAAATTCCGAGCGCTGTTAGAGGGCGCGGTACTTGGTACGATGAGAATATCCAACTCGTCATCGTCGTCTACAGGTGCGGCAATCCTTGATACATTCATTGCCTTTAGCCCACCCATCCCAACTGGTTTGGTATCTCCGGCAGGTGCGCCCTGATTCAGCAGCATATTCTGGGACTGCTGCAAGAAAAACTGTTCAATCCGGTTGAGATGTTCGGTCATCTCCCCTGCCCCATTTCCGTTTTTTGGTTTCAGTTCGTCCACCAACCACGGAAACATGGAAAAGAGTACGTCAGTTTTTCGCTCTCTTAAACTGAACAGCAGCTTCAGCGCATCGCGGATTGTGCCGGCGTACTTTCGAGATTTCTTCAGTGCTTCAAGCTGTGCGCCAAGTTCAAACTCATCACTTTTGAGGGAGTCCAACCAGAATTTAAATTGGTAACGTTTCCGAATCGTTGGCATAAAATGCTCCCTACGGCTATGCTAAACATAATGCCATGTGGCATAATGACAAGATTACTATGAAATGATGAAAATATCAATCAATGACGTATTTATTAAATGAAAAGCGTCAAAGTGTAGGAAATTTATGAAGACGGGTGAAGCATCAAATATACTTGGTGTTGCAACAAATACTTTGAAAAATTGGATTGAAAATCCGTTGGTGTCTCACTTCTTTTCACCCAGTGCGAAAGGAGAACACGGCGCACCTCAGCGGCTTTTTACAGAATCAGATATTTTGCTTCTAAATACTATTCGACAGTTGAGAACTAGCGGGGTGGATAGTTGGGATGCTATCGCTGCTTATCTTGACAGCGGTAAACGCGACCAGGAGTTTCCACAAAATGCTGTCAGTGTTGATTCGCGCACTATCCCTCTACCGCAGGCCGAACAATCGGCAAAAGCAGTGGCAACCCTCGCTGAACGGGATGCCGCACTCCGCCAGGTTGAGGAACTACGGACAAAATTAACCCAGGTTGAGAAAGAACGGGACGAAATCCGAGAGCGATTAACACAGCAAATCATTGAACTCAATCGACAAATTGGACGCTTAGAAGGGCATTTAGAATCACGCGACGAAAAGAATTGAGACTGCGCTACAATAGACTTTTTAGCTGCTTTTCTAAAACGGATCAGATCAAAAGTGATTAATCAGGACGAAATTAACGCGATTCTCTGGAAAGCATGTGATACTTTTCGGGGAACGATTGACCCCAGCGAATATAAAAATTACATCCTCAGGGTTTGTGGTGCCGCTCAACGCGTCGTTATGAACAACTGCACCGACCAGTGACATACTCCCCATGCCTGAAGGCAGGGGCTTCTGCCGTGAACGCCGGATGCCGTGCTTTTCGCAGGGACTTCCACCGACTGAGACAGTATGAGATGATGCCCCATCTCAAAACAC
>DAOTTO010000222.1:0-56750 GCA_034437895.1 Anaerolineae bacterium
GTGTTTTGAGATGGGGCATCATCTCATACTGTCTCAGTCGGTGGAAGTCCCTGCGAAAAGCACGGCATCCGGCGTTCACGGCAGAAGCCCCTGCCTTCAGGCATGGGGAGTATGTCACAGTATTGATGGGTTTTGATGCGGGCATTTCAACGATGACTCCATCTTCTACTTCCAGCCGCTTGTCCTCATTTTCGGGCAGCGCCGCAATTTCAAGAAATTCTTCGACGGTATACAGTTTTTCAATTTCACGTAACGCCAAAAGTTTCTCCGTACTTAACTTGCCTCTATTCTATCATTTTCAATGATCGGCGGGGATTTTCTCTCCAGCGCGGATGGCGACTGAGAGGCAGTTTTCGGCGGGCGTAATGGGACAGGAAAAGTCCTCACTGTAGGCGCAAAACGGGTTATAGGCTTGATTAAAATCGACATGTAAGCGATCACCAGCGACGAATTCCGGCTCTAAATAGCGTCCAGCAGGATAGGTTTCTGTTCCCGCGCCAGAATCCACAAACGGCAGAAAAAAGCCGTGTGGTGTTGCATAAACGGTCAGCCGCGCCTCTTGTCCATCGACAGTAAATGTAAATTCGCCGTAGCGCTTGTAATGGCGCACATCACCAGTCGTCGTCTGGACGGGGACGGTATTTTGTGTGGTGAAGGGCTGCACTGTGACGGTCAAATCCAGATCGGGCGTGTAATCGTAATAGACCAGATGGGTAAAGGTTTCCTGCTGAGAAGGCAGCAGCGGGGAATTAGGATCGGCACGGAAGAACGAATCTTTTTCGCGCCGGAGTTGCTCGATTTGTTCACGCGACATAAAACCAGCCTTTGGCAATTGGCAGTTAACGATTAGTCTTTAGACGTGGCAAGATGGCTTTACTTACGATGTTTTACTCAAGGCTTTGATCATCTGGGCAGGCGTATCGACGAATTGCAGCATCGACCATGAATCCTCATGGATGTAACGACTGTCTTGCATCAAGGCCAGCATAGTACGCCAATAATCGCCGTAGCAAATAATCGCACGCTGCGGGATTTCGTTGACGCGCATGAGTTCCCATACGGAAACGAGTTCGTTGAGCGTTCCTAATCCGCCCGGCATAATTACATAAGCGTCGGCGCTCAAGATCAGGTGCATCAATCGCTCACGCAGGTTGGGATGACGAACCTCATCCACCACCCATTGATTCCTCTTCAAATTGCCGCCGCGAAAATTTTCGATGGTTTCCGTCGTCACGCCGATCACGTGTCCACCTGCTTCATGTGCGCCCCGGCTGGCGGCTTCCATTACGCCAGCGTAGCCTCCGGTCATCACTGCATAGCCAGCCTGTGCTAAAGCCGCGCCGACGGCTAATGAATCCTCATAATCTTTTTCACCGGGTAAGGTGGCAGAGCTTCCGTAAACGGCAATGGTTTTCATGGGATCCCCTTTTCTTAGCTAAAAGCTCAACAAAAAACCCGCGCAGGTGGCGGGTCATTAGGTCGATTGATCGGAGAGGGCGGGATTCGAACCCGCGATAGACTTTCATCTATACCCGTTTTCGAGACGGGCCCTTTCAACCGCTCAGGCACCTCTCCATAACGTATCATTGTAGCTTAAACTTGATCTCTCTTAAACCCCTGATTTAAGCTGTATCCAGCACTTAGTTAAGCCATTCTTTGAGGAATAATTTAGGTCTCATTTGGATAAAATTTTGGGGTTAAACGCTACTATAAACGTATATTGGCTTTAAACATCACAAAAACAGGAGAAACAAACATGGACTCAATCGGTGATTTTATCGGCGCGGTGCTTGCCTCGCCCTTTATCTGTTTAGGTTGGATCATCGTCGGCGCATTGGCCGGTGGCTTAGCGCGTTCTGTTATGGGTCGGCGCGACCAACCATTCTTTGTGGACGTTATTCTGGGTATCATCGGCGCGATTGTCGGTGGTTTTATCGTCGGTTTGCTCGGCTTTAGCCCTGGTGATGATATCGGTGGGATTGAGCGCGTTTTGGTCAGCTTTGTGGTTGCCACCATTGGTGCGATTATCCTGATTGCCATTGGACAGGTTTTTTCTCGCCGCGCATAAATCTCTTGATGTAAATTCCTCATGCGGGGAAGGGTCTGCCCTTCCTCGCATTTCCTCATTTTTTTGGTATCCCTTCCCTTAAATTTTTAGCACAATTACGCCTCCTACGGTATGATAGATAGCGCAAAATGCTCTACTTCTATATTACGCTAGGAGGATTGTGATGGGTGATTTTATTGGAAGTGCTTGGTATTACTGCTGTGGTTGGCTGATTGTTGGCGCAATAGCAGGTGGCATAGCGCGACAGATTATGGGATCAAGAAACCGCCCCCTTTTAACAGACATTATTCTGGGTGTAGCAGGCGCATTTGTTGGAGGGATTGTGGTCGGATGGCTTGGTTTCGATGATTCGCTCAACATTGGCTTTGGTATTGGGTCGATTATCACATCCCTTATTGGCGCGATTATCTTAATTGCTGTCGGACGTGTGCTTTTCCGTACTCGCTGATCGCAGCGTTTTAAAGAAATTGCTCAAAAGGGTGGCGGCTTCATCTGCTAACAGCCCAACATCCACATCAACTGCATGATTCAAGCGCGGGTGGCGCAGAATATCAACAATGCTGCCCGCGCATCCCGCTTTGAGGTCAATCGTCGCGTAGACCAGCCGAGGCAGCCGTGCCAACACCATCGCGCCAGCACACATGCAACACGGCTCTAAGGTGCAATAAAGCGTCACACCATCCAATCGCCAACTTCCTACCCTTTGCGCCGCTTCCCGCAGCGCGATCATCTCGGCGTGTGCTGTCGGGTCATGATCGGCCTCGCGGCGGTTGTGGCCTCTACCGATCACTTCCCCGTTGAATACCGCGACTGCGCCGATAGGGATATCGCCATACGGCAGTGCGTTGGCGGCTTCTTCTAGCGCCAAGCGCATAAAGAATTCATCGCTGGACATCAATGTAGTTCTTCTTCTGCCTTCACTTTATCCAGACGGCTTTTCATGCGTTCTTTAAGCGCCTCCGCCTCTTTTAAAGGTTGGTAAATGGAGCGCTGTTTTTCCGGTCTTCGAATGGGCTTTGCCGCATTTTCAACAGTGCGAGGGAGAAATATTCCCCATAAAACAATCAAGGCGATTGCGCTAACTGAAACATAAAATCCTGTAACTGCGACACGATATATCGGGTCAATATAACCAGGATAGATAAAATAACGTACTACGTTGCCACCAGTCGATTGGGTAAGTTCATAAAAAACAGGGTCTACAACAGTATCAACTCGCGTATAGATCCAGAGAGGGATATTTAATTCACGCGCAACTGCGGCAATCTCAGTGATTTGCTCGAAGTCTCTTGTTGGTAGACTATTGCCACTATGAGCAGAAAGTGACTGCGCATTTTTAGAATCTGCCATAAAATTTGGAGTCACAAAATCGGGAACGCGATAATTGGATACTAAATCGCTATATCCAATACAAACATTGCATCGGCTACCTGCTGGCACGGCATTTGCGTATGTTAAACTACAAACACATTGGCGTTGTCCATCAACATCATTGAACGGAACGCCTAAATCGGTAGCTAACACGCGTTCTCCATCATTACCAAGTTGTTGACTACTGCCTTGACCAGTTCGTAAGACCACTTCGCTGGAATAACGTCTTCCCGTGGGATTAGATGCAGTAACATTCATTAATGAGACAAAACAAAAAACTGCCGCCGCCAGAGAGGCGAGCAGAACCAAGCGACGAACTAGTGTCATCATGACTCCTTTAAACAAGGTACATGATGAGTTTACCACTGAATGGAGCTAAAAGAGCGTTAATTGTTGTGGCGAGTTAGCTTTTTTCTGCTGGTAAATGATTTCTTCGGGGTCAATTTCGGCGGGCTGACCCTCTTCATCGTGGGGCTGAAGGTTGATCTCTACACAAGCCGGACATTGGCATTCCAATGGATGCGGTTGGAAGATTTCTTCCTCCGGCTGCAAAATATTCAGGTTAGGGACAAAATCTTCGGCCACATCTTCCACGCGCATCGTCGCTTCTAGTTCGAGGGCGCGGAGTTCGTCTTCGCCAAAGCCGACCTCATTCATCACCCCAAGCAGACTTCTGAGCGTCACTTTATCGTTATTGCGAATAACGGATTTATAATGCTCGCGTAAGCAATCCCGCCACGCATCGGAAAAAACAGACATTGCACTCACCCTTTAAATGCTTACTATTGGTGATGAATTGTGTACATTATAGAACAGAACAGCTATGGAGGAAAATCATTCCGTGATGCGGCTTTGTTCGATAATGGTTAAAATTTCTGTGCCGTACTTCTCTCGCCGCCATGGACCTAAGCCTTGAATCGTGATGAGTTCCTCGTATGTTTTGGGCGCTTTATGGGCTAAATCCCAAAGCGTCTGCTTAGAAAGAATCACGTCCGATTCAACCCCGCGTTGGTTGGCACGATCTCTACGCCAAGCATGAAGCGCGGCATAGCGATCTGTTACCACCGGATGTGGCGGATTGTGGCGGGGGGGCGACCCCAGTTGATCTTGAGTCGCCCGTCCGCGTTCTACGGCTTGCAGAATATCATGCCCAAAGCGCCGAATGAAGCCACCGGAAAGCCCCTCGACATGGGTGAGATCACCCAAATAATTGGGCGGTTTCGTCGCTAAATCCAGCAAGGTACGGTTGCCCATTACTTTAAACGGTGGGCAGTCGCGCTCTTGGGCAAACTTTTCGCGCATGACGTAAAGTTCGCGCAAAATTGCCATTTGATGGCGCTTAAGGAAGTGTGGGAGGCCGAGCTTCCAGTACCCGTCATGGTCGAATTCACGCTGCTGTGCCGGGGATAGATGACATAACTCCTCGAATAGCTCAGTGGCCTCTTCCCACTGGTTGGCCTCGCGTAGGTTTGCATCGAGAATATCCCGAAGCTGGGGCAGAAAGTGGGTATCCATCTGGGCATAGTGGAGGCTGTCTTCTGGCAGCGGACGCACGCCCCAATCGTCGCGCTGATGGACTTTATCCAGAATAACGCCCATATATTCTTCCAGCAGGTTGCTCAATCCAATCGAACGATAGCCGATAACGCGTGCCGCTACCATAGTATCGAAGACATTGTGGAATATATAGCCGAAGTCCCGCTTGAGACACAGAATATCATATTCAGCCGCATGGAAGACCTTTTCGATGTCGGGCGAGGCCATTAACGGAGCAAGCGGCGACATATCGCTGAGTTGAAGCGGGTCAATAATAATGTCGGCTTCACTGGTCGAAATTTGAATCAAACAAACCCGTTCACGATAAGCATGGAGGCTGTTGGATTCGGTATCAATCGCCAGCAGTGGTTCATCCGCAAGTGTTTCTGCTAAGACCGAAAGTTCACTTTGCGTCTGAATATAAATTGCCGATGCAAACGGCAGAATCGTCATAAAAATTTATCACAACCAATTGCGTTTACGGAAATAGGCGAGCATAACAACCACAGTTGCCAACATCATCACACTGACAATTATAAAGGCATTTGGGTGTGTATCGAAGGGCAGTTTGATGTTCATGCCATAAATGCTCGAAAGCAGGGTTAGTGGCAGGATGATTACAGAAATAACCGTCAGAATGCGAATGATCTCATTGATGCGATGGGTGGCGAGTGTGTCGGCGGTTTCCGCGAGGCTGGCGATAATTTCAGAATCTTCGTCAATGATGTCTCGTGCATTGTGGATATGGTCGGCGATGTCGCCAAAATATTCTTCCTGTTCCTCGCCCAAGGTGGGATGGTCAATGCGTTCCAACTGCTCGATGATGGGGACTTGCTGGCGGATTGTTCGGCGGAGCGTGATGATGTTGCGACGAATCATGGTAATTTTCTGAATAATCATGCGGGCATCGTCGCTAAAGATGCCTTCTTCCACTTCACGCAGGCTGACATCTATCTGGCTCAGGATCGGCAGGATGTAATCCACCATCTGGTCTACAAGCACATAAAAGAGATGGTTTGCCCCTTTGCCGCATAACTTCTCACGGTGAAATTGGCTTTCTTCAACTTGCTTAAATAGATGAGTTAGGGGTGGCAGCAGGCCATCATGCGCCGTCACCACGTAGCCATTCCCAACAATTATATCGACCTCATGGGAACGGGTAAGACGCTGCTTAGGGTCTAAAACTGGGAAGTGCATCACCACAAACAAATAGGTTTCGGCAATATCCAGCTTGGGGCGCTCGCTTAGACTAAGCAGGTCTTCCAGGTTTAACGGGTGAATATCGCGGTACATCTTACTCAGGCGATCCACATCCGCCGGAGTCGCATTTATAATGTTGAGCCAAGTGACTTTTCCGTAGGTGATCTGTTGGATCATACCGCACCCTTTTAAGGTTGTGTCGTGTTTTGGGGCGTAAAGGCTTTTTGAAAGGTTTGGCGTAAATCTTCATCTCGGATCGTCAAAGCAGTACCTAGCGCAAGGGCGATTCCCTTATCAAAAATTGCTTGATGCGGGGTGCCAAGGACGTGTAGATAACCAGACGGTCCCGCCGCGATGGGCAAAATAGGCGCAATCGAGTCGCTGTGGATAAAAACGGATGAGCCTTTAAGCACTTTTTCCCGTGCGACCACGCCGCCAAAACCGACAAATAAATCCACGACACTTCTCGCCGCCATATCTGAAGCACCATCTCCCACCATCAAGCGGCGACCATGCTTGTCACCGGCTAATTCATTAATAATTTTCGGCTTGCCGCTGCTGGCCGTGAGGGGGCCTTCGTTGTAATCCAGATAAGTTTGCCCATTTTGTGTACCCGGTTCGTAATAACGCCACCAATCGCCGGAAAGCTCGTTATATTCGAGTTCGACAGCGCGAATATTCTCCGGGGCGACTCCCAATCGCTTGCCGAAACCGCGCACTGGCTCTGCTAACCCGCCGCTGATGATGAACACCTGTTTTTCCAGAAAACGCAGCACCCCTAAAACGGCTTGTACATCCGGCACAATCGTCTCCCAATAGCGTTCTTCAATCGCTTTAAGCTGGCCTCGTGTTGGGCGGATGGCTTGTAGGCGCTTGCCATAGACTTCACGCAGATCAAGGTCGCCATCCATCGCTTTTTGCGTTAGCAGGCTCACGCGCCATTCTTTGCCTTTTAGCTTGGCGAGTTCGTCAATGCCTTCAATCGTAGAGAGGGTGCTGTCACAATCGAAGAAGATCAGGTCAAAGCTCGTCCAGCGGGTATCGCTAACCTGAGAGGTGTCTTGGGTCATTTTTGAGTCCTTGTGTGTCTGCAACGTGAATTATAGCTTTTAGGCGTAATTTGTGAACCCGAAATTTTTTAGGCGCTGCCTATTTTTGGCTTAAGGGGCTTCCTCGCCGCCGACATCTTCTGCTGTTGCCTTGGGATCAATCAATTTTTCCAGCGGTTCCGGCGGTTTTTGATCTTCGGCGCGTTCCACCCGAATCGTCATTAAGGAGTCTTTCAAGATAAATCCGTTAAGGGCGGCATGTTCGGCTGCACCAATAGTATCTGGTATAAGCAGCATATCGATCCCTAGAAGTTTTGACTTTTCAATGAGCGTCATAATTTGCTGATCGCGGGCTGCTTTGGGGGTGACATCGCGGATGTAGATAGCCTTAATACGTGAAGGGTTAGCTTGCGCGATCTGATAATAAATTTCCGGGTCATGTTCGCCGCTGTCGCCGATGAGGATAAAAGACAACTTTGGATGCTGATTAAGCAAGGTTTGGATGAGGCCGATTTTGTGCTGCTGTGGACTATCCGCGAAGAGATGATTTTCCGTCAGACCCAAGTCCTTAAGAAAGAAAGTGCCAATCGGAATATCACGCACCTCAAAAAAATCGACAATGAGATCATAAAGATTCCAAGGGCTGTTGCTCACATAGAAGATCGGATTATAACTGCCATTCGTGCCTATTTGCAGCGCCCGATAAAATGCCGCTACGCCTTCAAAGGGTAGGCGGGTGCGAGCATTTCGTAAAAAGGTATTACGGGCTAATTTGATGATTTCCAGAACGTCGGTTTTGATGACGGTATCGTCCAGATCGCTGATAATGCCGAATTGAGCATTGGGCGGCGGGACGACGATCTCCCCTTTAGCGGATACATCTTCCAGCGGATGATTGCGCTGGGGGAAGTCGATCAAGTGTAATGTAATCTCATGGGTGATTTTTTCCTTCAAAAGGGCGCTTAACTCAGGCGAATCCACTGGAATTCGGACTTCAAAATAACCTTCTTCATCGGCTGTGACTTCGATCTCAATGTCAGCAAACCGCGCTTTGACGACGGCATACGGGATTTCTCGTGACGTGAGTCGGCGGTACATATTATCCAGATTATCCCAGATCGTGTCTTCGTCTTTAGCGCTGGCGATATGCTTATCTTCCATCACGCGGCCATGAAGATGTAAGGTATCCGGTGTGCCATGCCCAATATAGGGTAGAATCATCAAAGGGGCATGTTTTAAGCGCTGACGTAAGCGAAACTTCAGTTCATCATATTTTTCTTCGGCGTTGGTTGCGATGTGCATCAGAATCTGTTTAATCTCTGTCATGGCAGACTTCCTTGATAGATAACTGTCTATATGACCTCTTATTTTTAGAAATTGTTAAGCCAAGATGGGGTTTTGAGGCTGTAAACAGGATAGTTACGATTATAATGGGTGTCAATCATTACTTCGGGAGAACGAGATGAGCGATATCTTCGGTCTATTGGCCGTTTTTGGTTTGGTCTTCATGAACGGGTTTTTCGTCGCCGCCGAGTTTTCGTTTGTAGGGGCGCGGAGAACACGGATCGCACAGTTGGTTTTAGAAGGTGCGGCGGGTGCCAAATCTGCCCAGAACGCGATGGAACATCTCGATAGTTATATCGCGGCGACCCAACTTGGTATCACGCTGGCGAGTTTGGGCTTGGGTTGGATTGGTGAACCGGCGATCGCGCATCTGATTGAGCCGCTGCTAGAGGCTGTTTTGCCCGAAGATGCGGCTGTGACGCTTATACCGACGATTGGGTTTGCGGTGGCGTTTTCGCTGGTGACGATGCTGCATATCGTGCTGGGCGAACTAGCACCGAAGACCATCGCCTTACAAAAACCGGAAGAAACCTCCTTAATTGTGGCACGTCCGGCGACACTTTTCTTGCAAATTTTCCGCCCAGTGATTTATGTGATGAACGGGGTCGGTAATTTTGTTGTGAGTCTACTCGGCTTTGAACCCGCTGGCGGTCATTCACAAGTGCATTCGGCGGAAGAACTGGAAATGCTGGTGCAATCAAGCCGCGAAGCTGGGTTTTTGCAGGAAAGCGAAGAACGTTTGCTACGGCGGGTGTTTGACTTTAGCGATATTTATATCGAAGAAGTGATGCAGCCGCGTGTGGATGTGACGGCATTTGCAGCGGATACGCCTTTTTCTGAACTGCTGCAAGAGATCACCACTTATCATCACTCCCGCTATCCGATCTTTGACGGCACAATAGATAAAATCGTCGGCGTACTTTATACCAAAGATTTATTGGATGTACTGGTGCAGCGGCCTCAGCTTTTGACTGATGGAGCGCAGGAATTTCATTTGACCGCGATTTTGCGGATGCCCATCTTCGTGCCAGAAACCGCCGGATTGGATAAAGTGCTGGCGGAGATGCAGCGCACCAAAACACATCTGGCTATCGTCATGGACGAATATGGCGGCATGGCAGGTGTCGCCACGATGGAGGACATTCTGGAAGAACTCATCGGCAAGGTGGGTGATGAATTTGACGATGCGGAAGATTTAGTCACTTTGCCAGAGACGATGCTGGATGGGTTGGTCAGCATTACCGACGCGATGGAACGCTTTGGCGAACCGGAGGATGAAATACTCTCGACGACGATAGGCGGCTATATCTCGGAACGATTGGAACGCATCCCCTTTGTTGGGGACAAAGTTACTTTTGGTCATTATGGGCTTGTCGTGGAAGAAATGGACGGGATGCGTGTTTCTAAGGTGCGCTTCTCGCGTGAGGAACGCGCAGTGAAGGGGGGTACCTCAGAAGCATAAGGGGAGTGTGATTTCACAAATGCCCGTTTGACTTAGCGTTAATAGGAATCAACATCACTAGGGCGATAAGTGTGGCCTGCGCGTTCTTCGTAACGTTTGAGCATGGCTTTTTTCTGCTGTTCAGTATCCGCAGAATATTTATCAAATTGTGCGGTTTCTTCTGCCAACCGTCGATCAATTTCTTCTTTGTGGTCATAATAAAATGCCCATGCGGCATGGACTTCAGCCGGTGTTAAATTATAACCTTCACAAATACGCTCAACAGGCCACTTGGGATCGTCAATCAATGTAGAGAGGAACTCTACTGTAACCCCTTTGTTGATGACACGATATTTTAGCGAGTTTGGTTTACGCTCAATGTAGTTAATTGGAATAATGATATGCTCGGTCATCTTATGGCCTCCAAATCCTATTATAAAGATCAGTTTTATAAACTGCCGCTTCATTCAAAAACAGGATCGTGTTTACAATAAAGCTAATTGATTTACATTGATCGAACATTCTCATACAAACAATTCCAGCATGTTCACGGTCTGCTGATTGCCATTTAAAATGAAGATCACTAAAGTCTTCATCACAGGAGACAATAATACGACCTAATTCAGTTGCATAAGCGAGATGGGCTTCATCCGCTGCTTCTTCCATACGAACTTCGCTGCAATGAATAATATCCACACCTTTATTTTTAAGCTGTTTTACTGCTTTTCGATCAACGTGAACATCTGTATAGAACTTAACTGGGTGATTCATATACTTACAAAATTATACTCCAAAAATAAAACGCCGGAGTTATGCTTCCGGCGTTATAGTTAGGGATAGATCGCTACAGATTAATCATGTGGCCTTCCAAACCGTGCGCGACTTCTTTCAGCGCTTCGCTCAAGGTTGGGTGGGCGTGGACGTTGCGACCAATTTCTTCGGCGGTCAGTTCAGCATAACGCGCCAGCGTGAGTTCGGGCAGCAGTTCGGTCACATCGGGGCCGATGAGATGCCCGCCGAGCAGTTCCCCGTATTTCTTATCGCTGATGAGCTTGACAAAGCCTGTTGTTTCGCCCAAGCCATGCGCTTTCGCATTCGCCATAAACGGGAATTTAGCGACGTTAATGTCGTAGCCCATTTCACGCGCTTGCTTCTCGGTATAGCCAAAGCTGGCGACCTGCGGCTGGCAGTAGGTGGCGCGGGGGAGCATGATGTACTCCAATGCAGGCGGATTTTGTCCGGCGATAGCTTCCGCCGCGATGACCCCTTGCGCTTCCGCGACATGCGCTAACATCAATTTCGCCGTCACGTCGCCGACAGCGAAAATATGTGGCACATTCGTGCGCCCGTGACCGTCGATCTCAATCGCGCCGCGCTCCGTCAGCTTTACACCTGTTTTTTCCAGTCCGTAGCCTTCTGTGCGCGGGACGAAGCCGATGGCCTGCATCACTTTATCGGCTTCCAGCGTTTGCTGTGTGTTGGTTTTGGTATCGGTTACGGTGACTTTAACATTTTTGCCTGTGTCTTCGATTTTGTCTACCCGCGTACTGGTGAGCATCTTCACGCCCATCTTTTTATAGACCTTCGCCAATTCAGTTGAGACTTCCTCGTCTTCCAGCGGGAGGATACGATCAAGAAATTCCACTATCGTTACATTGACACCGTAATTGTGCATAATGTAGCTGAATTCGATGCCAATTGCGCCTGCGCCCGCGATGATGATGCTCTTGGGCAGGCTGTCTTCCATGATTTGTTCTTCATAGGTGACGACGCGCTCACTCAACTGCGTCCCGGCGATCAGGCGGGTGGTTGCTCCGGTAGCGATGATGATATTTTTGAACTTGAGGGTTTCGCTTTTGCCGTCGTTAAGCTCAAGCTGGAGATTGTTGGCATCGGTGAAGGTTGCCCAACCGTCGTAAGAGTCGATTTTGTTCTTCTTCATCAGGAACTTCACACCTTTTACGCGCCCGTCCGCGACTTTGCGGCTGCGCTTAAAGGCCGAAGTGTAATCGAGTTCAACCGTGCCAGTGACTATAATGCCAAATTCTTCAGCTTGATGTGTAAAGATGTGACCGAGTTCGGCATTACGCAGCAGCGCTTTGGAGGGGATGCAGCCCACGTTTAAACACACGCCGCCCCAATATTTTTTCTCGACGATGGCGGTTTTAAAGCCAAGTTGTGCGGCGCGAATAGCGGCGACATAGCCACCCGGCCCCGCGCCCAATACGACGACATCATATTCTTGTGCCATTGAAGTTAGACTCCTGAGATAAGCTATCAGCCGTTAGCGGTGAGCTTTTAGCAATTAGCGAAAAGGTAAACAAATCACCTGTACTCCTCAGACGCGATTGCCTGGTAGTGTTTTACCCGATTGTAGCGAAAAGTGAGGCGAATTAACACGGTAGCAGTTAGTTGAGCCTTGATAGTATACCAATAGAAAAATTGACCGAATCGGCACGAACTTATGACGCATTTGTCACATCTCCGCGCGTAGGTCGCAATATACTGTGAGGAGGTTACTGCTGTTAAAAGGAGGCATTCTGCGTGAATCGGAATTTACCAAATAATCGTCTACAGATGGGTTTAGTGCTTGTTGGTTTGATGGCACTGCTGATTTTTTCGCCGACAGAGGCGCAAGATTTGAATTACACAACCTCATGGATCGGCAATTCCTTCAGTGGGAGTGATGGGGGTTGGGTACAGAATTTTGTTGATGGCATGTTCGTTACTCCCGATGGTACGGTTTACACCAACAGCGATTGGGACGAAAGTGGACGCGAGGTCGGCATCTATCGAGATGGGGATGTTGCAGCGTTTAACGCTGATTTACATGGATGGGGACGGGGCGGCGGTCATGCAGTAACAGTGGATGATCGTTATTTGTATGTGACGATGGTGCAATCGGGGTGTGATGGTGGCGATGACAGCTTAAACGAAAATGGATTACGCGCTTACCCAGAATGTGATGCGGAAGGCAACGGCCCCGTCTGGTATGCCGTCCGGCGTTATGATCGCGAGTCGCTAGACGTTGTTTCTTTTGATGCAGGCTACGGTTACGATGAGTCGCTGTTGGTTGTCGATATTGATTCATCGGAGAGCGATGATTTTCCCCTATCAGGCTTGGCGACGCAGGACAGCGAGTTATTCGTAAGCAGTCCCTTGACGGACACCATTAAAGTCTATTCCACCCAAACGCTGGAATTTCTACGTGAGTTTGCGGTTCAATCGCCCGATGAACTTGCTTTTGATGATAATGCTTATTTATGGGTGATCCAGCGTAGAGCGACTTGGCTTCCAAAAGAATCGGGACAACTGTCGCGGATCGCCCGTTATTCGATCAATGGCGACTTACAACCGCAGCAAATTCCTTTGGACAACACGACTATTCCAACTGCACTGGCTTTTGATAATGCCGGACGCTTGCTCGTCGCAGATAACGGTGTTGACCAGCATATCAAGATTTACGGTAATCTTGATAGCGAACCGACGCTTGTCGATACTTTTGGCGTTACGGGAGGGGTTTTCTCTGGGATTCCGGGGCAAGTCGCGCCGCTGAAGTTTCATGATTTGCAAGGCGTTGGGGTCGATGCGGCAGGCAATATTTATGTGGGCATGGGTGGATATGCTTCTGGTACAGAACTAGAAAGTTATACCGCCGCTGGTGAACGGAATTGGCGTTTACTCGGCCTTGAATTTATCGGTAGTCCGGCGGTTGATCCTGCCAGCGATGGCGTGGATGTGTATACCAAGCACGAGCATTTTGTTATGGATTATGATTTACCTGCGGGTGAACAGGCCGTTTATGCGGGATTTACCCTCAATCCGTTCCGGTATCCTGATGATCTTCGCCTTCACCTAGACTCAGCCTCGGTGTTTTTCCGCCGGATTGAGGGACGACCTTTGATGTTCGTCATCGGCATGTATAGCAAGGAACTGCAAGTCTATCGTTTTAATCCAGTGAGCGATGGTGAAATTGCGATCCCATCAGCTTTGTTTACAAGTGAACCAATTGAGGGTGACTGGATTCCGGCGGGACAGCCAACAAGTGGCGGTTACATCTGGCGCGATGCTAACGGCAGTGGCGGGTTTGATGTGGGGGAATACAGCACAACTTATGAGGACAATCCTTACGTGTGGGGCTGGTGGGTTGATGATGCGGGGACAGTGTGGCGTGCCAACCGTGAGGAAGGTATCCGCGCTTTTCCGCTGCAAGGCTTTGATGACTTTGGCAACCCGATTTACACGGTAGAGTCATCCATTGAGATGCCGAACCCGCCACCTTTTAACGAAGAAGCTGGTTATCAGGGGGACATTAATCGGCTGATTTATTTCCCTGATGAAGACACGATGGTGCTGTCCGGTTATACGGCTGACTATCCCAATGAAAATGATGACTGGGGGCAAGTGGGCAGCGTGATTTATGTCTATGAGGATTGGACGGTAGGAAACTCTGATCCCACACAAACGATTATTCTACCTTACGGCGAAGATAATTTACCTAAAGCGATGGCAATTGCCGGGGATTACATTTTCGTCGGCTACTTGCTTGATGCGCGTATCGAGATTTTTAATCGGCATAGTGGCGATTCTGTCGGAACGCTTAGGCCAGATGAGACGGTTGGTTCGATAAGTGGTTGGCTCGATTTGCCGTATGCCATTTCTGCTTTCCAACGAGCGAATGGTGAATATCTGATCTTTGCTGAGGAGGATGCCTATGCCAAGATTATCCTTTACCGCTGGACTCCTTAAACCATTAACTGCAATTTTAGGGATGTACCTCATGGGGACGAAGAAGGTTTCGTCCCCAACCCGATGAGATTATCAAGACGTGGTGTAGCGGCGTGTCATCCGCCGGGAGGCGGTGGGAGCGGTGGCGGTTGGCCTCCGGGTAGCTGCCCACCGGGCGGCGGTTGGGTCGTCGGTGGCCTAATCTGTGGTATCGATGTCGGTGGACGAACTGAAGGCGCTGGCATCGACCCTTGTGGCTGAGGAGGCATGGGCGTTAATCTAGTGGGATTGGGTAAGCCCGATGGCGTTAAAGGATGAGTACCATTTGGATTTGGATTGGGATTAGGCGGCTGAGCCTGTCCGGGACCTTGCGGCTGACCGGCGGTTCCACCGTTATTTCCCGGCGGTTGATTAGGTTGCACGGGCAGCGCAGGACACAGGGGCGCTTGATTGCTAGTTGGCGTTCCTTCTGGCCGTTGGAAAACACACGCCTCTCCACCAACGGAGATCGGGAGATGATCGCACGAAGGAAATGGGTCAACACCGCAGGGCGCTTCGCCATTTTGAATCCGCTCGTTTAAGCGCTGTAGCTCAGGTGGTGTAAGGGGCGTTTGCGCTTCGATTGGGCGTTCTAAGGCTCTGATGGGTAGCCGTCCGATGATTTCTTCGTCGTAGGCTTCAGGCTCGCTGACTTCACCATCTGGACGCAGCAAACTGTCTAATGCTACCCGAACTCGCGTTCCAGCGATCACCGGATGAAACGTCCCGTTAATATTCATCACGGCTGCGCCTTCAATTGTGGAGACGATCATCTCGCCTTGGGGCTGCGCTTGGAAAAGCACCGTCGAACCCATTTCGACTTGAATGTCATTGATGGTAAACGTGATTTCGCCTACACCTTCGGGGGTTTGTACGAGTAGGCCGCTGTCGGGTGCTTCGGCACAAGTCGATTCGCTCACGCCTGTCGTCAGGTAAAAGGCTTGCATGGGTGTAGTTTCACCATCGGCGATTGTCTGTGGGTCGGTAGCGTTGGTCAGTTCAACATCACCGAATAGGATAAACGTCACATTTTGCCCCGGCAACGTATCCGGCAGGCTGGTTTGCAGCCGCATCATGGCGACACCCCAACGACCTTCAAACGTGTTCATTGGGCTGAGTTCTAAGCGGGCAATGTCGTTGACATTCACAATATCGCCAACTTGCTCAAACCGGAAATCTTCAGCATCCGGTTGCGCCTCTGCTTGCATGGCGACACTGGCGTAACAGGCTTGGTTGCGCTGGGTATCCGCACAGACTTCATCAATGGCTGCTAACGCTGCCTCGACCAGTGCCGGACAATTTCCGCTGGTCTCAGATTGGGCATGGGCAATCTGTTGACTATTTAATAAAGGCAGAAGCAGTAACCCTGCGAAGAAGAATAAAATGCGATAGCTCATAGGTAATCTCCAGTCGTGCGGATGTGACTTGTGTTTGAAGTGTGCATGATGTTTGTCATCCCAATATGATCTCGACGTAAATTTAATGTTGATTAGCGTGGCACGAGCAGCATAATTTCCATCCCGCTTTCCGTTATCGTGAGCGATTGTAGATCGTGAGTTTCGCCTAGTCGCTGCGTCAAAATGCGATCAAACGCATTAATGATAGCGGGATAAAGGATATCGTTGACGACATCAATATAGCGCTGAGGCGGTTCGCCGCTGCCAACGGAAATATCAGTTACACGAATGGCGACGAATTCCCCAGAAAGCTGGAAGGCCACAAAGACGCTGCCATTAGTGAGGGCTTCACCTCCGTAAGCGACTAAATTGACACGAATACCCGGATTTTCGCCGGATTCAAAGGTGGCGAAAGCCGAATCAATCGCCGGATTGTCATTGATGGCGAGGTCGAGTTCTTCTTGGAACTGCGGCTCCGTAATCAGCACATCCGCTGCAACCTGTGGCGCTCCGGTGGGGGCGACTGCGCCAGAAGGCAGCGGCGTGAGGGTGGAAAAGCGTGGTGCTTCGACTATGGCGGCGGTTGCCGATGCAGCCGATGAACCGGCGTTGTCTGCTGTTGCGACGGTTGTTGATGTCGCAGGTGGCTCAAAAGTAGCAGTGGGTTCGAGTGTGGCAGTGGCGGTCATAGTAGACGGGCGCGATGTGAGGGTTACAGCTTCAACGGTTGTCTCGGCTGTCGGGGGAGGTGTGGTCTCATCGGAGAGTGCTTCCGCCGTTGCATCCATTGCTGCCTCAGCAGTTGATTCAAGAGCAATTCGTGTGGGGACAGCCGTATTGTCATCAGTTCCGCCGCTGCATCCTGCTAATAACAGCGCCAGAATCACTATAAACGCAGAAGATTTCATATCACTCCATATCGGTAATATAGGGGTGATGTATCAACCCCTACAAGTTATTCTATGCTTTATACCGTGTGGAGAAGCTGAAGGTTACGTTTGATTCTTAAATCTTTGGAGAAAGTTTGGTTTTAGGAGTGCTGCGCGAGTTGTGCTTGCCAAGCGGTGACGGCGGTCAAGGCGGCTTTTTTCTGTGGCTCAGTCAAAAGTGAAGGGAAAGGAAGTGCCGCTTCAGTATAACTATTGTCCTGTTGAATTTGGGACTCGATTTGATGCTGTTGATAAGCGCTCGCGTAGGCTGCCTGCAACTCTAATGTGATGACCTCTTGTCGTAGCGGGAGGATGACGCGCTTGAGCGAATCGGTATAGTGCATTCCAATCAGGCGAAATGAGCGCCCCGGTAGATAGACTACGACATGACGGGCAAAGGCCGCTGCAAAATTCTGCTGGGTGAAATGATGGGTTGAGCGGGTTAGATCAATCTCGACTACATTGACTTTTTGCGTTTCGCTGATGTGCTTGCGCCGATCTTGCCAGGCGGTTCTTGTTTCCAGATTAGCTTTGCGCTCTGGTAAAACGAGTTCAATAATCGTCACTAGGCTGTAGGGTTCGTTGGAAAAAATGCGAATGCCTTGATACGCCGAATTCTGAGCCGACGAGAGCGCGATTTCTAGGGGGTTATCGCCAAATTGCACACTCGGCTCCAAACTCGCCACATAACCCATACTCCAGAGCATATCCTGAATTTGCATTAGGAAGTGCTGCATTATGCTGGTGTGAAGTTGATTAAAATAGCGCGGGATTTCTGCCCAAGGATCAATTTGATGTGGGAACGGCCCGCTAATAGGCGGGTTGATGATTTCTTCCGTACGGAGTTTCTCGTTCATGGTTTACCACCTTAAGATCAAGGCTTCATTTTACTCCATATTTCGTGAATATTATAGTGACAACTAAATTGAGGTTTGCAAAATAGCCTTAAGCCTATAACAAAACGCCCTCACGTGTGAGAGAGGGCGTTTTGCCGCTGTAGGGGAAATTTTAGTGGGAATGTCCGCTAGAAGAAACTGCTGCTATAGGCGTATACATCGCGCCGGGGGTTAGCCTTTCCGCGACGAGTTCCGCGATGTCCTTGACGATGGGGCCATCCGCCACTTCGGACTGCGCTGAGGTGAACATCTGCATACAGAAGGGGCATCCGACAGCGACGACTTCCGCGCCTGTGTGCTTGGCTTCTTCGTAGCGCTCTACGCTGACGGACTTTGTGCCATGTTCCTCTTCCTTCCAGAACTGTGCGCCACCTGCGCCGCAGCAGAAGGAGTTTTTCTTGTTACGTGGCATTTCGATTGAAGCAGCACCGAGTGATTTTTCCAGCACGTTGCGGGGCGCGTCAATCACATCATTATGCCGCCCCAGATAGCAGGGATCATGGAACGTCACATTCGGCTGCTTACCGGGATGAGCATTCATCGGCACCCGTCCAGCGGAAATCAGTTCTTCAATCAACTCCGTATGATGGACGACTTCGTAATTGCCGCCGAATTGATGGTATTCCTTGCCGATGTTATGGAAGCAGTGGGGGCAGGTCACGACGATGCGCGGGGGATTAACCGCGTTGAGCGTTTCGACATTGCCCATCGCCAGTTCTTGATAAAGGTCTTCTTTTCCGGCGCGGCGGGCAGAGTCTCCCGTGCAGTTTTCTTGTTCGCCCAAAACTGCAAAGTTTACACCTGCGGTATACAGCACTTTTACCAGCGCACGGGCGGTCAATTGGGCGCGGGGATCGTAACTGGCGGCGCAGCCCACCCAATACAGGATATCGAAATTGGGATTTTCTTCCACCGTCGGCACAGGGAAATCCAGCCCATTTGCCCACCGGAAACGGCTTTCCGCCACCTGCCAGGGATTGCCTTGACGCTCCATGCCTTTAAAGGCATTTTGCAGTTCGGCAGGGAACTCACCGCGCATCAGCACCGCATCGCGCCGGATTTCCAGAATATCCAGCATCGGCTCATTACCCACCGGACAAATGTCGATACATGCGCCGCAAGATGTACACGCCCACACCGCGCTTTCGCTGATGGCAAAACCCATCAACGGATTGATGCTCACTTCGCCTGCGGAAAGATCAAACATCTGGTCTTTAATCATGTAGCGCTTATTAATTTCCAGCGCGGATGGCGAAAGTTCTTTACCTGTCGTATAGGCCGGGCAGACATCCTGACAGCGATTGCACATGATACAGGCGAAGCTGTCTAGGATATTCGTCATCGGCAGATGTTCCAGCCGTTCCGCGCCGAACTGCTCAATCGCCTCATTCTCGAAATCGACTTTTTCCATCTCGCCTAATGAAGTGCGATGGGGACGGGTGAGGAAGTTCAACGGAGCCATAAACAGATGGGCGTGTTTGGTATATGGGAAGTACGGCGTAAACAATAAAATGCCGCCTAAAGCGAACCACCATGCCAGATGGCGCATCACAAGTAAGCCGTCTGCACTCATGCCGCTAAATAAAGGCGCGAGGAGTGACGCAAACGGCATCCAGACATCGGCTTCCCCTGCCCGTGCCACGATGAATGCTTCACCGAGAAAACGCGATCCCACATGAATCAGGATAAAAATAGCGACAATCAGCGAATCCTGTTTGATTGCGCCTGCTTTAACTTTCGGATGAAGCAGGATATTGTCGTGATAGTCGAGTTCGGTCTTATTCGGCAGTACAAACCGCCGCAGGATAAAATAAACTACGCCTACCAGCACGGCGATACTCAACACATCGCCTAACAAGCGGTACACATTATAAATCACGCCCAAATCGTGCAGACGTTCATCGAAGCCGGGGATAAAGCCGATTAACAGATCAACGGCATTCACCAGAAAATAAAATGTAAAACCCCACACGATTCCGAGATGAAATAGGCTGGAAATGGTGCGCGTTTTGAGAGTCGTGCGCTGCGTCATATAGACTGTTAACGCTTGCCATGCCCGCTGCGGCAGGCGATCTAAATACAGTTGGCCCGTCCCGCGATTGACGATTAAGTACATCTCGCGGAAGCCTTCATACGTCGCGCCAATAGCAAACAGCGCCAGCAAGATAAAAAGCATTTGTTCAACAGGTGTAAGCATAAGATGTAAGACTCCAAAAATTATATTTTGCCAATAGGTAAAGTGCGTATCCGAATGCGTTTTGGTTCAAAAACGACGATGCTTCCCTGCTCTACTGCATCGCTCATCGCTGGTAAATTATTGAGTAGTAACATCACTTGAATTTGTGGGCGGCGGCTGGTGTCTTTTCTAAAAAGACTTACAGAGGGTTTTTGCTGATTGCGAAGCGCTAACAAAGTTCCGAAATCTGTGTCGGCTGAAACAACAATACGATCCTCTTTTTCGGCTCGTTCAAGAATGGTAAGGTCGTCGGCGGAGGCCATTGCATAATCTTGGACATGGATTGCATCATAACCTGCTTGGCGGAGCTGTTCAGCAACCATAGGCGATAACGCATTATCAACGAGAAACTTCATTGACCCGTTACCAAGGGAATTTCACGCTCACGCAAGGCTTCCGCTGCATAATAGAGCGCTTGGCTTATATCTTGCGCCTGAAGATCAGGAAACGCGTCCAGAATTTCCTGCGTAGACATCCCTTCTGCGACCATTGACACAACAGTTGCTACGGGGATACGCAGACCGCGAATGCAAGGTACGCCATTCATTTGCTCCGGTTTGATAGTAATCCGATCAAACATTGTACTTTAACCCTTTAACCATGCTTACTTACCCCGTCAGTTTACCATTTGAGAGAGAAAAAGGCGAAAAAGTTTTCCTTCTGCAAATCTTGTAGGCTTGTTGTGCCAGAAATTAACAATAAACTCATGAAAGATTCGCAGGTGTGGAGTTCTCTGAGAGATGAACTTACATAATCACCTCATGGAGACCTGACCCGTGCAAATCGATTTTTCCCCTATCGACAATAAAGAAATCAAAATGCTGGAATTCAGCCAGCAGTTTACGCTTGATGACCTCCGCGCCGCCACCAACACCAGCATTGATACCCTTTTAGAAATTATTTCTGATTTGGATGATGCCGATATTGTTTTCGACCCGCTTGACCCTACTGCGGATGATCCTTATGCCGTAGAGGGCGAAGAAAGAATCGGTTGGCACATTGGGCATTTGATTGCCCACATGACCGCCAGCAGCGAAGAAGGTGCGGCCTTTAGCTCTATTTTGGCGCGGGGTATCGAAATTGAACCGCGTCTACGCTATGAGTTGCCTTGGAAAGAGATCGTTAGCAAAGCCAAATGTGTGCAGCGCTTGGAAGAAAGCCGTCGTATCCGGTTAGCCTATCTGGAAACGTGGCCTGATGCGCCGCATCTGGATGTTTATCGTATCCTTTCAGAGCGTTTTATCGAGCGGTTCGGGAACTTGAATGCGCCAGCCTCGTTCCTGTTTGGATTAATGCACGAACTCGGTCATTATGAGCAAGTCCGCGAAGTAAAACGCCAAGCCTTAGCAGCAAAACAGCAAGCCTAAAGGTTTAATAGCACGAGACAAAGGAGATACAGGCGTGCGCCGTGTCTCCTTTTGTTTAACCTTCCCTCATCTTCCTATGAGACTTCTATGATCTAATCAACTGGTCTTGTTCACCGTCGTCTATTGATCGAAAATGTAAGGAACAACGTAATGAGTCCTAAGTTGCAAGTCGGCGATCAAGCGCCGGATTTTACGCTCCCCAATCAAAAAGGCGAGTCGATCCGTTTGCAGGATAAAATCGGCAAGCAGGTGATCGTCCTGTTTTTTTACCCTAAAGATGATTCGCCTGGCTGCACCATAGAAGCGTGCGCCTTCCGCGATAGTTATGAAGTATTTCAAGAAGCTGGCGCGGAAGTGATCGGCATTAGCGGTGGCTCAACCAAAGCCAAACAAGGATTCGCAATGAAGAATCGGCTGACGTTCACGCTGTTAAGTGATGCCGATGGAAGTGTGGAAAAACAATTTGGATTGACCAAATTTCTAGGACTTGTACCAGATCGGATGACTTTTGTGATTGATAAGCAGGGAATCATACGCCATATTTTCTCGTCGCGGGTTGATATGCTGGGACACGCTCAGGCCGCGTTAGCCATCGTCAAGCAGTTGGCGAAAGAGGAATCTCCTGCATGACGGTATTCAAAGATTTAAAAACCCTTTTTGTATGCTCAAACCGAGACGTTAAGGTTATAATAGCGTTCCAGACCTAGATGAGCTTGCTTGCAAAGAAAGATCATTCCATGATTCCCGATATTCTGCTTACGCTGCCGGACTGGGCGATTGAAGAACACAAGCATCAGCCCGACGCGATTCCGTCGCTGGAAGAACGCATGGCGGCGGTCATTCGCTTCTCACGTTTGAATTTTGAACACAATACAGGCGGCCCCTTTGCGGCAGGCGTTTTCGAGCGTGACAGCGGCAAGCTGATCGTGATTGGGGTTAACCGCGTCGTTGCTTCCAATTGTTCGTCGGCTCATGCAGAAGTGATGGCGCTTTCCTTAGCCCAAAAAATCTTGGGGACATTTGATCTGGGTGGGCTAGGAATGCCGGAATATCAATTGGTGGTCAATTGGCGACCCTGCGCCATGTGCTACGGGGCAGTATTGTGGTCGGGTATACGCTCACTCGCTATTGCGGGCAGCGGCGCAGAACTCGAAACCATCACCGGATTTGATGAGGGGCCGATTCATCCTGAATGGGATGTGGAATTAAAAAAACGCGGCGTTGACCTTATCGAAGGTGTGCATAACGCGCAGGCGATTGATGTCTTTAAAGACTTCGCGGCGAGTGGGGCGTTGGTCTATAACGGACGCGGCGGCACAGCATCTTAAGGCCAAAAAAGGCTTGATCTATTTTGCATTTAAGCTGCAAACTAGGCTATACTATTTAACAGGACTTTCGCTTACCTCACCCCCCGGCCCCTCTCCAATACTTGGAGAGGGGGAGAAAAACGCATCTTGAAGTCCCCTCTCCATGCAATGGGGAGGGGATCTAGGGGTGGGGTAAATGCGTGAGCGAAAGTCCTATAAATATCGATTCTTGTTGGGAATACCTATGATTCAGCAGCGGAACCATCATCACCTGAAAACCAAAGACTGACCCAACGCCACCCTTTTTGTTGATGAGAGCGCGGACGTTGGTTCGCGCTTTTTTATTTTCTAGTGATGGGTGCTAACGGGAATTTGCGTATCGCTACCTGTTCAAAGCTAAGGAGCAAAAAATGGCTAATGTGAAAATTCAACCGCGCCTGCCCAAAGGCTTCCGCGACTTTTTGCCTGCGGATATGCTCAAGCGCGAGTACGTTTTTGATACGGTGCGCGAGGTGTTTCATTTGTATGGCTTCGAGCCAATCCAAACGCCTGTTTTGGAACTGAATGAAACGCTGATGGGTAAATATGGCGAAGAAGCCGAAAATCTGATCTTCGGCGCAAAACATGGACGCAGCGATAAAGATGAACTCTCGATGCGCTACGATCTGACGGTGCCTTTAGCGCGAGTCTTCGCCCAATACGAGAGTGAATTGACACTGCCCTTCAAGCGCTATCATATCGCGCCTGTTTTTCGTGGGGAGCGTCCGCAAAAAGGGCGCTATCGTGAGTTTTACCAATGTGATGCCGACATCGTGGGTATCGGCGATATGATTGCTGATGCTGAAATCCTGAGCGTGATCGTCACGGCGCTGCGGCGGCTAGGGTTTCCGCAGTTCACGGTCAAGATCAACAACCGCAAGCTGTTGACAGGAATGGGGATTTATTCCGGTGTGCCGGATTCGCAGCTTCCTGATCTGTATCGCAGTGTGGATAAATTCGACAAAATTGGCGCGGAAGGCGTACAAAAAGAACTGGTCGAGCGCGGAATCGACAGCGAAGTCGTGGCGCGAATGATCGGGCTGATTACCTCCCGGCAGCAGGGATTGGATAATCTCGATTTGTTGGACGATACGATGGGTGAAATTCCCGCCGCCGCTGAAGGTTTGCGCGAACTGCGCGAACTCTCTGGCTATCTCGATGATGCCGGTGTTTCGTCAGAATTTTACGAATTTGATTTTACGATGGTGCGCGGTTTGGGTTATTACACCGGGCCGATTTTCGAGACGGTCATCACCGAGCCGAATCTGGGCAGCATCACGGGCGGTGGACGTTATGATGATTTGATCGGCTTGTTCCGGCGCGAGAGTCTGCCGACGACGGGGACATCGCTTGGGATTGAGCGCATTATCGACCTAATGGACGAGCTTAAACTCTATCCCGCAGAAATCGGCGGGACGGTGGTGCAGGTGTTGGTGACGGTCTTCAATCCAGAATCGCGCACAGAATCGACCAAACTCGCGACGGAACTCCGCACAGCGGGAATCAATACCGAACTGTATATGCAGAGTAAAAAATTAGGCGACCAAATGAAGTATGCCGATAAAAAAGGTATTCCGCTGGTCGCTGTGATGGGGCCAGATGAAGCAGCAGCAGGCGTGGTCAAACTCAAGCGCCTGAAAGATGGTGAAGAGATTAGCGTAGAACGTGCGCTGTTTGTAGAAAAAGCAAAGGCATTTGTCGGGTAAAATGAAAGGGTAAGTATTATCGGGGAGATTGTCCAATGCCCATCCGATCAGCTAAAAATGAATATCGCGGCGTGAACGCCCACCTGCATAGCTATTTTCAGAATAAAGGCGGGTGGGAGGGCTTTCACAATAAATTTATAGGGGATCTGGCGGCGGCACTCACAACGCTGCTCGCGCCTAAATATACCGTCGATACGGAACAATCGCTCCAGCTTCATTTGCCCTTAACGGATGAGGATGTGTTTACGCGCCCTGATTTAACGGTTTATGATGCTGATCCTGCGCTTGCACATCAATCAACGCCGCAATCGAGCGCGGCAGTCGTCACGCTTACGCAGCCAGTCAGTGCGACCTTCGCCGATATTGAACCCGTCTATTATTCTGCCGTGCTTATTTATGAAGTGCGAGGGGATGATAGTCTTGGTATTCCGGTCACGCGCATTGAGCTTTTGTCGCCAACGAACAAAAAAGGAACCGGTTATTACCAATATGTCGAAAAGAGAGAGGTAACACTGAAAAGTGGCTTAAGACTGGTAGAATTAGATTTCATGCACCAGACCCCTTCACCTATTCGCGGAGTACCCAATTATCCACGTCATAAGGCCGATTCGCAGGCTTATAGCATCACGGTCAGCGACCCGCTGCCTGATCTTGAACTGGGGCTTTCAAAAACCTATGCCTTTGGTGTCGATGTCCCGATGCCTATTGTTGAAATTCCACTCGCCTACGATGATCGAATCCATTTTGATTTTGGTAGTCACTATGATGAAACATACGTGAGTGTCAATGCCTATCATCGCCGTGTTGATTATGAGCAGTTGCCCTTGAAATTTGAAAGCTACAGCCCAGCCGATCAGGAGCGCATTAAAGCTGTGATGCAGCGGGTAGTTTCGCGGGGTTTTTAGGCTAAACAAGTGTCACACATCAATGAAAGACCTGTTGACAACGCTTACGCCGCAACAGGTCTTCATCCCTCTGTTACTTTCGAGGCGTACTACTCACCAGCTTCGTCGTCGCCTTCTTCGGCAACTTCTGGTTCATCAATTTCTTCTTCGTCGGGGCCATAATAGTTCATGTTAGACTCCTTAAATAGGTCAGAATAAAATGCTGACACGACATAAAGTAGAATGCTTTTATAGGTCTGTCAATCAATTTGGTTAATTCTTAAAATTAAAGGCAGAGACCTTAAAGAGATTAAGTTAAGTGGAATGTGGACGATAGCTATTCGATCCCGCAAAAATGAGCAAACCATCGGCTTTTTTCGTGCTAAAATAACGAGAGATTAAGATCAGATGAATCCGTCCCCCCAATTTGTGGGGGATACAAGCCGATTTTGCGGACGTAGGATTCAATTGTCGTCTTCTTTATGTCAGGATGCCAAAATAGAGGCAAAACATCATGTTAGATTTAGTATTTCCTCTCATAGCGCTACTTTTAATCTTAGTGCTGCTGTTTTTTCTCCCCAATATCATCTTAGGGCTGGTCATCGTCAGTGAACGACAGGTCGGCGTAGTCGTCAAGAAGTTTTCTTTGCGTGGTCTGTCTCTGCCTGATGGACAGTTATTGGCGCTCAACAGCGAGCCGGGTTATCAAGCGGATACGCTGGCCCCGGGTTGGCATTTGGGCTATTGGCCTTGGATGTATAGCATACAAAAAGTCCCTGTGACGGTTGTGCAGCAGGGCGAAATGGCGCTGATCGTCTCGGCAGATGGTACACCTATTCCCCCGGAACGCATCATGGGCAAGTATGTCGATTGCGATGACTTCCAGAATGCACGTAAGTTTTTGACGGGCGGCGGCGAAAAAGGTCGTCAGCTCGGCATTCTAACGGCTGGCGCGTATCGGATTAACACGGCACTATTTACCGTAATTTCGGCGGATAATGCACAGCAGCATGGCATGACACCAGAACAACTGCGGGTATATTCAATTGAGCCGGATAAAGTCGGCATTATGACGACGCTCGACGGTGCGCCGATTGCGGAAGGCGAAATCGCTGGCTTGTATCTGCCGAATCATGATAACTTCCAGAATGCCCAATCCTTTTTGATGGCAGGTGGGCAGCGTGGTTTGCAAGAGCAAATTTTGCTTTCCGGCTCATGGAATTTGAACCCTTGGTTTGTGCGGGTAGAGCAAGTGCCGATGACGGAAATCCCGATTGGGTATGTCGGCGTGGTCATTTCATTTATCGGCAAGGCGCATCAGGACATCAGCGGCGCGGACTTCAAGCATGGTGATTTGGTGAATCAAGGGCATAAGGGCGTGTGGGCGACCCCGCTTTATCCCGGCAAGCACCCGATCAACACTCGTGTGATGAAGGTTGAGCATGTGCCGACGACCAACATCGTCCTCAATTGGGCGAATCGGACGGAGGAACACAATTATGACTCGCGCCTGAACTCGATAACTGTGCGTTCTAAGGATGGGTTCGCCTTTAATTTAGATGTCGCCCAGGTGATTCATGTGGGGGCATTAGAAGCGCCAAAAGTGATCTCGCGGGTCGGGACGGTGCAAAACCTGATTGACCATGTGCTTTCGCCGATTGTGGGCAATTACTTCCGCAATGCCGCGCAGAGTAATACCGTACTCGATTTTCTTAGTGCGCGGAGTGAACGCCAAAAAGAAGCGGCGGAACATATCAATCGGGCGATTCGGTTATATGATGTCGAAGCGATTGATACCCTCATAGGCGATATTAATCCACCCGCCCAATTGATGGCGACCTTAACGGATCGTAAAATTGCCGAAGAACAGCAGAAGACATTCGTCGTACAACAAGAAGCACAAACTCAGCGTCAGCAGCTTGTGCGCGAAACTTCGATTGCCGATATGCAAGGCGAAATCGTCAAAGCCGAGCGCGGCGTAAACATCGCGGATTTGGCATCGCAAGCGACGATTAAACAGGCGCAAGGCGAAGCGGAATCGATCCGTTTGCGGGCGCAAGGTGAAGCTGAGGCCATCCGTGCCAAGGGTGAAGCACAGGCCGATGCTTATCGTGCCGGGGCAGAAGCGATGGGTTCAGATGGCTATACGGCTGTCCAGTTGATGCAGATTGTCGGTGAGGGAGGTGTTCGCATCATCCCGGAAATCATGATCGGCGGCGCGAATGGACAGGGCGGCGGCACGATGATCGACGCGCTGCTTGGCGTGATGCTACGTGAGCAAATGGGTACCAAGCCCAAGCCTAACGGGGCAGCGCATAACATCGAAATGACCGAAAAGAAGTAGGTCAGCAAGTTATCGAAAGGGGCATAGTACATACTATGCCCCCCTTGAAGATCAATTTTTAGCTAAATGGTGCTTACAGTGATTTTGCCAGCCGATGAGCAAAAACCGAATTACTGCGTGCGTAGCTGATGAACAGTCGCGTCATCGCTAGGCTATCTCCATTGTTTTCGCTTCAGGCGCGATATAACGCATGGGCAGCCACACGGTAAACGTGCTCCCTTTGCCTTCGTCGCTTTCGACCTTAATGTCCCCGCCGAGCATTTCCGCAAAACGTTTACTAATCGACAAGCCTAGCCCCGTCCCGCCATATTTGCGCGTGGTAGATGTATCGGCCTGTACAAAATCTTGGAACAGTTTGCTGGCTTGTTCGGGGGTCATCCCGATGCCGGAGTCGACCACCTTGAAGATCATAGTTTGCTCGTTTTCCTGTGAGGCGCGGAGCGTCACTTGGCCTGTTTCGGTGAATTTGTTGGCATTGCTCAAGAGATTAAGCAGAATTTGCTTGACTTTTGTCCGGTCTGAATACATGCTGCCGAGTGTGGGAGCAAGGTCTAAGATGAGGGTGTTATTATTTTTGTCGATCATCGGCGCGACAGTGGAGTACAGCTCATCAATCAAATGTGGCAAGTCGAACTCATCCGCAATGACTTCCATCCGTCCGGCCTCGATCTTTGCCAGATCAAGTAAACTATTGATAAGCGAGAGCAGATATTGACCTGATGATTGAATCTTCTTTGTGTCGCCAACCATATCGGTATAGCCTTCTTCCTCGCAGACTTCTTGCAGCAGTTCGCTGTAGCCGATGATCGCATTCAACGGAGTCCGTAGTTCATGGCTCATATTGGCGAGGAAGGTGCTTTTAGCACGGCTGGCTGCTTCCGCCGCTTCTTTGGCAGCGAGGGCGGCTTCTTCTGCGCGTTTGCGTTCTGTGACGTTATTCGCCACCCCAATGATCGAGGTAAGTTGACCATTTGGATCACGCACAGGTGTATAGCGTGTCTCAAAAACAACATCAACCTGGGATACTTCTACCGATGTTGTAAATGTTTCCCCATTAAGGGCACGTTTTGTATCACGGGCTAATTCTGGCAGCCGCTTTACGAGGTCTTCATCAAAGGCCGAGCGTCCCACTAATTCACCCGACTTTAACTGCAAGTAGGAAAGCCCTTGCCCCTCCATCAGGGTGATAATTCCCTGCGAATCCAACGAGAACACGATAATGGGGGCGCTCGTCACAACAGCACGGACTTGGTATTCGGTTTCGCGCAATTTAGTTTGGGACTGTTGCAGTTCCTGAAGCATCTCGTTAATTTCCACCGCTAAGCTAGAAAGCTCATCTTTTCCGACAACGGGGATACGGGCAGCGGAGTTCGCGCTTGTGCCGACTTCACGCACATTACGCCCTAATATAGCAAGCGGATTAAGCACAGTCGTTTGCAGCAGGGCAATCGTCAGTGCGGCGAAGGCTAATCCTGCCAGAACGAGGGCGATAACAAAATAAGCGAGGGTCGTTTGGCCTTGATTAAAAATACTCCGTGCCATATCCATACGGATAATGATGCCGGGATTGCCGTAAATATCATTGATGAGTGTGTAAGCGGCGATTCTGCCCTCACCAATGGCATTTGTATACGTTTCATCTGCCGGATTTTGCGTTATCGCTGTTTTCGCTCGCTCGAAATCTTCTGGTAAGTCTGCATTAACTTCCTGAATAGAGATGCTTAAGCGCGTTGATTCTTCCATAAGTTCGATAAATCGATCATCAATGTAGCGCAGCCAGATCAAGTTCCCCATTTTGGGGCCTTCGGCGAAGCCTGTCAGAATATTGTGTGACACTGCCATGACCGGGCCGCGTGGCAGTACGAGAAGACCTTTAACATCTTCGGTCAGATAGTCCAAATTTCGCAAAGGACTTTCTGAGCCAAGATGTTCTTCAATCCCGGTAGGAATAGGCAAGCTCATTGCGCCGTTAGTATCATAAGCACCCTGAAAGACAATTTCGCCTGCATTGTTGACATAAAACATGGCATTTAAGTTAAGGCGTACTTGGGTAGGGATGTTCAGGTTGGTATCAATATAATCTTGATTACGATCTTGAACAAATTGATATGAATCATCCCAATAGGCATAGTCGGAATTAGTACGTGCAAACGTATCCATGTTGTCGTTCATGGCGTTAACGACACGTTCGATATTGCGTCGCGCTAAATCCTCTTCTAAATCCGTGAAACTTTCCAGCAATATAATGCGCGAAGCGATGACGATCATCGCGATCATCCCAACGATGGTAACACTAATGATGAGCAGGGTTTTTCTACGTAATGTCATAAAATTGGCTCGGTTTTATCTTTCTTCGCTCCTTAAATTATCGCCGATTTTGCGAAAATCACCATTCAGGAAAACACTTTTACACGCGTTTTAGAGAATTGCATCACATTCCTTTCTTCGGTAACATCGGTACAAGTGTGTTGAAACGCTTTTGAAGGTCAAAAGTAGCAGGCTGTTTTTATGCCAATGGGCTGATAAACTAGATTTCTCGCCGAAAGTATTTATACACGTTCATCATAAACCAATCAACGCGAGCTAAAAAATGGAATTATTACGATTACGAAAGAGAGCAAATTCATGACCTTATTTCCCCGTTCAAGTGGCATTTTGCTGCACCCCACCTCATTGCCAGGTCGCTATGGCATGGGCGACTTAGGCGAATACGCCTATCGCTTTGCCGATTATTTGCAATCCATCGGGCAGACCATCTGGCAAGTGCTGCCTTTGGGTCCGACCAGTTATGGCGATTCACCGTATCAGTGTTTATCGGCTTTTGCAGGCAACAGTATCCTCATCAGTCTGGATAAATTGGTCGGCGATGGTTGGCTCAAGCAGGAAGAACTGAATGATGTGCCGGATTTCCCCCAGCATTTGGTCGATTTTGGGCCAGTGATTGATTATCATAATCGCAAGTTGGAACTGGCCTATCAACGCTTCGAGGCCGAAACCAGCGACGGCGATGAGCAGCGCCGCGTATTCAATACTTGGGCGGGGAAAAACGCCTATTGGCTCGATGATTGGGCGCTCTTCATTGCGCTTAAGGATGAAAACGGCGGCAAGCCCTGGGTCGAATGGACGGAAGATGAAGCACTCGGCAAGGTAGAAGCCTTAGAAAAAGCACGGCTGCGCTTGGCGAATCAGATTAATGCTCATCGCTTTCGCCAGTGGATTTTCCATACACAGTGGTATGAATTGAAGGATTACGCCAATGCGCGGGGTATTCGGCTCGTGGGCGATATTCCGATTTTTGTGGCGCACGATAGCAGCGATGTCTGGGCGAATCGGGAGTTATTCTCGCTGGATGAAAAAGGGTATCCGACGATTGTAGCGGGTGTTCCGCCGGATTATTTCAGCGCTACCGGGCAGCGTTGGGGGAATCCGCTGTATCGTTGGGAAGTGATGAAGGAAAATGACTACAGTTGGTGGATCAGCCGTTTTCGTGCCATTTTAGGTGTGGTTGATCTTGTCCGTATCGATCACTTTCGCGGGTTTGAAGATTATTGGGAAATCCCCGCCAGCGAACCAACCGCTGTCAAGGGACGTTGGGTGAAGGGCCCCAATATCGCTTTTTTCAAAAAACTGCGCGAAGTCTTGGGCGAACTGCCGATCATCGCGGAAGATTTAGGCGAGATCACAGAAGAAGTCTTGCTGCTACGCGATACGTTGGGGCTGCCGGGGATGAAGATTTTGCAGTTCGCGTGGGATGGCCCCGACAATCTGTTTTTGCCGCATAATTACACAGTGAACTGTGTGGCCTATACCGGAACGCATGATAACAATACAACGCTTGGCTGGTGGAACAGTGGTGAAGGGACAGATAACGAAAAGCGCTTTATGTCCGAATATCTCAACCGTGACATTACTGATCCGGTATGGACGCTGCTCCGTTTGGGGATGATGTCGGTGGCGCATACGTTTATCGTGCCGATGCAGGATGTGTTGGGCTACGGTGCTGAGACACGGATGAATATGCCGGGGCGTGAAACAGGCAATTGGGGCTGGCGCTTTACGGCGGATAAACTACAAGACCCGATGAAAGATCGTTTAGCCTATCTGACGAAATTGTATTCGCGCTGGCCTGAAACTGAAGATGATAAAAAATAGGCTTCGCATAGGACGATGATTTTGAATAGATTTGAGCGGGACGAACAGTATTGTTCGCCCCTTGGCCTTATATTAACCTGAGTTTCGGACAGTGTTTTCATTCTATCCCCACCCCTAAATCCCCTCCCCACTTCGTAGAGAGGGGACTTAAAGAACCATTGCGAACCGTTTTCCTCCCCTTCGCCATGCAATGGAGAAGGGGTCGGGGGATGAGGACATCATAAAAGTTAATCAAAGTGCGCTATCCAAAACTGAGGTAATATTAACTCAAAGATCATCATCAGCCTCATCCTCTTCATATACACCGTTTTCATCTTCCATATCGGTGGCATGAGAACGCTCCAGCGCATCGTGATTCATCCATCCCGGCATGTCGGATGGCATGTTGGTTTCTCCGAGTGGCACATCCTCATTAATTTGATCAAACCCGTAGGCTTCAAGACCGTCTTCAATTACGGCTAGGTCTTCATCTTCGGGTCCAATACTTTTTAGAAACTCGCTGGGTCCGCGCAGTTCATTTTCATCAAGTGTGCGTTCCGGCTCATCGTCGAAGCGGTCACCAAAATTCGGCTTACGTGGATTGTTCATTTTATCAGACTCCCCTTACCTTCAATTATATATTTATCAGATATAGCACATTTACATCGGCGGCTTGTGAGTTTTGCCAAAGCAACGGGTAAGAAGGCAAGCAAGGTTCGGGATTTGGAATAAAATGAGGAGGCAGCTATTTATTCAAAGGAGCCAAGCTATGTCTCATACCGCAATTCCATCTGGCCCCAAGGGGGATATCTTTGGCCTGAGTAACACGATTGCCTTTCAACGGGATCCGCTCGGATTTTTGACACGTACCGCGCACGATTATGACGACATCATCCATTGGAAGTTTGGCCCTTACAACACCTACATGATTAAGCATCCCGATTACATCCACGACGTGCTGCTGACTCATGCGGATAAGCTCACGAAATGGGATCGCTTTATGGCACCCTGGTTTAAAGCCTTTGGGAACGCCTCTTTTAACACTGAGGGCGAACTTTGGCGGCGGCAGCGGCGGCTCTCGCAACCGGCGTTTCATAGTCAACGCGTGAAAAATTACGCCACACTGATTGTCGAACACACGGAGCGAATGCTTACGCGTTGGCAAGATCAGCAAGAATACGAGATGAATCATGAGATGAGCGATACGACGATGGGCATCATCTCCGAGATTCTGTTTGGTATTAAGGACGTTCAAAAAGATGCGGCTGAATTGCACGAGGCGCTCACGGTAGAGTCGGAAATGATTTATTTAGAAGCATCATCTTTGATCCCCGTGCCGGATTGGGTGCCAACGCCGCGTAACTTGCGTGAGAATAGGGCGATAAAGACGGCGGATGACTTTGTTTTGAAAATTGTGGAATCACATCGAGCTTCTGGCATCGATCACGGCGATATGGCCTCCGCGTTGCTTTCTGCGGTTGATACCGAAGAAGTGGGTGGGATGATGACGGATCGTCAGGTTTGCGATGAACTGAAGGGGTTATTCGCCGCTGGACACGAAACAACCTCCCAAGCTCTCACTTGGACACTTTACTTACTCGCAGAGCATCCTGAAATTCAACAAAAATTGTACGAGCATGTTTCCGGTATTTTGGGTGATCGCAGCCCAACATTGGACGATATAACGACAATGACCTACACCGATAAAGTGCTGCGCGAGGGGATGCGGATGTATCCCCCGGTGTGGATGCTGCAAATCCGCGAGACGACTGAAGATATTCAGGTAGGTAATACAACTATCCCTAAAGGCGGGCTGATTTTTATCTGTCCCTGGGTGATGCACCATGATCCGCGTTATTTTCCTGAACCACAGCACTTCGACCCAGAACGCTTTGATAGGGATTGGAAAAAGCGCATCCCAACCTATGCTTATTTCCCCTTTGGCGGCGGGATGCACGTTTGTACAGGCAGCCACTTGGCGATGTTAGAGGCCGAAATTATGTTGGCGATGATGATTCAGCGTTATCGTTTTGAACTCGTGCCAGGGCAAACCATCGAGCCGCAGGCGTTTGTGACGATCCGACCCAAAAATGGACTTCACCTTAAAATTCATAAACGATAAGCGTAAAACACGTTATAATCTGTCACGAAATGAGAAGGCACAAAGCAGTTTGTGTTGTGCTTTCGTTTTCCGTTTATAGCTTATTGATAATGTGAATGGAACACGATGAATTTACACCATTGGACAGCCGGGCTGCATCATGACAGCTCGGAACTCTATGTTTCTAATCCCTTGCCGAAGCTGGACGAAATCGTTACGATTCGCCTACGTGCGCCGTTAAATGCGCCGATTGATCGTGTATTCGTCCGCAGTACACCGGATGGCGAAGGTCATTTTGATCGGATGGAGATTGTCGATCAGGATTCGGTCAGCGCGTATTGGAGCGTGAAGATTAAGGTCACAAATCCATTTTATAATTACCGATTTAAGATTATCACGACTGAAGGCGCATATACCCTGAATCAGCTCGGCGTGTTCAGGTCGGAAGTTCCCGATTGGCATGATTTTAAGCTCATCGCCAATTTTAACGCGCCCGAATGGTTAGAAGACCGTGTTTTTTATCAGATTTTCCCTGATCGTTTTCATGATGGTGACTCAGCGAACAATGTCCCGTTGGGTGGATGGGAACAGTGGGGATTTAAAGCACAGCCCCGCGCTTGGGGTGAGCCGCCGATGAAGTGGGAAGACGGCGCGAGCATGGATTTCTTTGGTGGCGATCTGCAAGGGATTCATCAGAAAATTGATTATCTACGTGATCTAGGTGTAAACGCTCTTTATCTGACTCCTATTTTTACCAGCAAGAGCAATCATCGCTACAACATCGAAGATTTTTATAATGTTGACCCGCACGTCGGTGGCAACGACGCGCTGGTGAATTTGCGCGAGGCACTGCATGAGGCTGATATACGTCTCGTGCTGGACGTGACCCCCAACCACACAGGCGATTTGCATCCCTGGTTTATGGAGGGACGCAAAGATGCCAATGCACTGTCGGCTGATTTTTATACCTTTTATGAACGTCCCGATGATTACGAGGCATGGCTAGGGGTGAGATCGCTACCTAAGTTGAATTATGCCAGCGAGAAACTGCGTGAGGTCATGTATCGGGCTGAAGACTCGGTGCTGCGCCATTGGCTTAAAGCACCATACAAAATTGATGGTTGGCGGCTAGATGTGATGAATATGACGGCGCGGCAGGGAAGCCATCAATTTTCGCATAAAATCATGCGCGGCATTCGGCGGGCGGTAAAGGCTGAAAATCCACAAGCGTACTTATTAGGGGAAAACTTTTTTGATGGATCGCCCTATCTGCAAGGTGATGAGATGGACGCGACCATGAATTATTCCGGCTTTAATCTACCGACATGGCGCTGGCTGATTGGTTATGAAAACGGCGCGGATTGGCGACCCGAAATTGCCGATAATGTGCTTCTGCCTTCTGAGTCTTACGCCGATCAGCTTAATCAGTTCCGAGCATCTATACCTTGGGTGATTGCCAAACAGCAGTTTAACCAATTATGCAGCCACGATACCGCCCGTATACTCCATATCGTCAAAGGCGATAAATCGCTGGTCAAATTGGGCGCAGCGATGTTGATGTGCTATGTGGGTGTGCCGTGTGTCTATTATGGGGATGAAATTGCGCTCCCCGGCGGTCCCGATCCTGATAATCGGCGCACTATGCCTTGGGATGATGCCCAATGGGATAATGACATGCGGGGGTGGTATCAAAAATTAATCGCGCTGCGGCAGAATTCGCCAGCGCTCAAGCGCGGCGGCTATCAACGGGTGATGGCAGAAGGCAACTTGATGGCTTTTCAACGCCAATCACCAGAACAGCGCCTAATCGTCGTCGGCTATCGTGGGCCAGATGCGGCGGAAGCAGCAACGATTCCGGTACGGCATACGGGATTAGCGGATGGCGTAAGGCTCGTGGATTTGCTCGGCAGTGGATTGAGCGTCACCGTAGAAAATGGCGCGATTCAGTTAGGGAAATTGGAAAAAGGCACAACGCTAGTTTTGGAAGCACACGCATAGTTTTATCGAAATAAGGCGCGTCACCGTTTCGATGTGGACGCGCCTCAATAGTTAGTGTCTGTGCTGCTCGTTTTCTTCTTGGGATTTTTCAACTTCTTCTTGCGTTTCTTCGGCTTCACGCAAGCGGCGCTCATCTTCAACATCCGCCATTTCAGCGATTTCCTGCTGTCGTACTTTGCCGATTTCATTGGCTAAGCCGGGAACAAGCGTTGGGTCAATCATCATAAGCCTCTTTTTCCTAATTTCTCTATAGCATAATTGGCTAGGATAAGATGAAACCAAATAAATCCTCAAAAATACCTAACGGATTGGCGGTCTTAGGGAAAAGTTTATTTTGGTAACTGACTTAATCTTTGCGTTCTTCCCCTACTCCATTTAATCTCTTAGTGTGATGTCAAGGTAATACGAGGAGTTCATGTCATGCTGCCTGATCTCAGTTTAGATGCTGCCCGCCGTTTGCGCCCTGAAGGGCCATTTCATCTGCCACCGCCTGCCCAACCTCCCAACAGCCGTGTCACGCTGACCTTAGAACGTGCCGGACAAATCCGCATCGCTACAAAGGAACCGGAAATCATCCTAACGGATGTGCGCCGCGATTACACCTGGCGCGTGGGGATGCTGCCCACAAGTGAAGCGCAAATTTGGCAGGCTGAGGTGCTGCTACCGTCAGAGCCGACCATTATTCAGTATCACTTTTTAGTGAATGGGGAAAAAGTGCTGGAACGGCGACAGGTGGAAGGGCATAACCGCCCAATTTATGGCGAATGGCAGAGCTTAGATTTCAAGATTGCCGTGTATGATCCTGCCCGAATGCCTGCCGACTGGACGCAGGGAATGGTGATCTATCAGATTTTCCCGGATCGTTTCGCCAAAGCCCAAAGCGACGACGAAGCGAAATCCAGGATGAAGGGTGTTTATGGGCATGAACCCGTCTTTAAACAGTGGGGCGATACGCCGGAAGCGCCGCCGCTTGGACGTGATTTTTATGGCGGTGATCTGCGCGGGGTGATTGAAAAGCTGGATTACTTGCAGGATTTAGGCGTGGACTGCCTGTATTTTAATCCGATCTTCGAGGCCGCGACCAATCATCGCTATGAGGCGATTGATTTTATGAAGGTGGATCAAATGCTCGGCACTGAAGCGGATTTTGATACCCTCATCGAAGCCGCCCATCAGCGCGGCATCAAAATTGTGTTGGATGCTGTGTTTAATCATTGTTCGACGGACAGCATTTATTTTGACATCGGCGGCAAGTTCGGGGATAAAAATCGCCCAGAAACGCTCGGTGCCTATCAATCCAAACGCTCTCCTTATTATCGCTGGTTCAAGTTTACCGAATGGCCTTATAAATATGATGCCTGGCTTAGTCTAGGCTTTATGCCGGAATTTGTGGAATGTCCCGAAATGGAAGCCTATTTCCTCGGTCAAGACGGCGTAACCGCACACTGGCTGGAAAAAGGCATTGATGGCTGGCGCTGCGATGTCTCTGATGATAATACCGATGAATTCTGGCGGCGTTTCCGTAAGCGTGTGGATGCGACTAAAGCGGGTGCGTATACTGTCAGCGAGGAATGGCGCGATTCGACACATTATCTGTTGGGGGATATGTATAACGCGACCATGAATTATCGGTTTGCGTGGGCGGTGCGCGGTTATCTGGCGACGGATGATCTCACGCCGTCTCAACTTGATGATCGCCTTCAAGTATGGATGCGCGATACCCCTTCGCCAGCAATCAAGGCACAAATGAATTTGATGGACTCGCACGACACAGATCGGGTACTCACGGCCTGCCGGGGTGATCGGGCGCGGCTCCTGCAAATTGTGGCTTTTCAGTTGGCTTATCCGGGGGCGCCGTGCATTTATTATGGCAACGAAACCGGCCTAGAAGGTGCTTTTTCGGAAGATGGGCGGCGCTGCTTCCCTTGGGATAATCTCGATGTTGAACTTCACGCCTTCTTTAAGCGAGCCATCAATCTCCACAAAAATTCGTCCGCGCTGCGTTTAGGGAATACCGAAACAATCCTGATTGAAGATGAACGGCGGGTGTATGGCTTTGCGCGACGACATGGCGAACAGGTAGTTTACGCCTTGTTCAATGCCAGTGCCGAAACGGTAGAGATCGAGATGCCTTTGCGCGAAGATGAAACTGGATTGTGGGTTGATGGGCTGGAAACCCATGCAAATGTTGAGGCAAGCGTTGGGACTTTAACAGTCAGCCTTAATCCACGCGGTGCGGCCTGGTACATTCGAGAAAATAATTGACTCGCCTTACCCAAGTTATGATCTTTTGTAGGGACGACTCGTCGAGTCGCCCCTACCGAAAACGCCGCTTAAGTGTGTAACATCAGTAATTGAGATGACATAGCATCCTTACGAAGTCATCCCGCAGTCGATAGGATTTCAGATTGATAACAGCAAAACATATCCTGCAAAAACCACCTTTGACGCATGAAACCTTAACGGACGTGACGGATTTATCGCTTTGGGCGGGGCAGATGCTCTTACAGCATGGCGCGGATTCACAGCGGATTGAGGAAACAGTCCATCATATAGGCACGGGGTTGGGCTGCGATTGGCTCGATATATTGGTTTCGCCCAACGCGCTCATCATCACGGCGAACAGCGGCGGGGAATTCCGCACCAAAGTCCGTCGGGTGACACGGTTGGGGGTCAATCTCGCCATTATCGATTCAATCAATGATCTCAGCCGCAGGATCGATCATGGCTTAGTAGATCGTGTGTATATCCGGGCGGAGATGGAGCGCATCTCTAAAACGCCTGCGCTTTATAACCGTTGGCTAATTGTCGGCATGATCGGCTTAAGCTGTGCGGCCTTCTGTCGGCTTTTTGGCGCGGAATTACCGGTTACGCTGGTGACATTTTTCGCGGCGGCGGCAGCCACTTTTTTCCGGCAGGAGATGATTAAGCGCCATTTGAACCCGTATGTGACGGTCATGGGGACGGCGTTTGTGGCGGGGGTGATTGCGAGTACCGCGACATTGCTCAAGATAGGGGCGCAGCCGCATCTCGCATTGGCGGCTTCTGTCTTGCTGCTGGTGCCGGGTGTCCCGCTGATTAATGCCGCTGAAGACCTGCTGTTCGGGCATTCCGTCACCGGGATTGTACGCGGACTAACGGGCGCATTGATCGCGCTGTGTATTGCTTTGGGATTGCTGCTGGCGATGGGTTTGATGGGGGTAAGCGGCTTATGAATCCGTTAGATTTACTCGGCGTAGTGGTTCAGGATGCCTTTTGGTCGGCATTGGCGGCGGCAGGTTTTGCAATGGTGTTTAATGTGCCGCGCCGGACATTATTTGGCTGTGTGGTCGCCGGGGCGGTAGGCCATGCCTTCCGCACTTTCTTGACTAAAACGATGGGCATACCCATTGAGCCAGCAACATTAATGGGCGCGGCGCTGGTAGGATTTGTCGCCATGTTTTTCGCTAGGCGGCTGCGGGCACCTGCTTCGATTTTTGCTATTTGCGGCGGAATCCCGATGGTGCCGGGGTTGTTTGCTTACAGTGCTATGCTCGGTTTAATCCGATTAGCTGATCCGAATGCGACCAGCGAGGTGCTGCTTAGTGCGGTGGTCAATTTGGTGCGTACCGGATTAATTCTGGCGGCGATTGCCATCGGAATCGCGCTGCCCAGTTTTATCTTCCGCCGAGAAAAACCCGTCGTTTGAGGCGCACTATTTCGTTTTGTTGATCTTCGGCTTGATGGCGCTTTGGAGGTGTTTGTCCATAAAGGCGAACATCTCACGTAGGGCCAGCCGCTGCTGTTCGCGTTGAATATCGTTGGGATGATCGAATAAAAATTCGTGACCCAAACCGGGAATAGTGACGACTTTATGGGTAAGGGTTGAAGCCGTGAGTTCTTTGCGAAGTTTATCGACAGCAGCCGGGACGACGTGCGGTTCATGTTCGCCATAAAGTGCGAGAATGGGCGCTCTTGCATCTTTAAAACGTCCGAAGAAGCGCTGCGGAAACCCAGCAAATGCGACGGCGGCTTCCAAATCAGTCCGGGTGAGGGCTGCTTCAAACGCTAGACTGCCGCCCATGCCGATTCCAACCGCCGCGACGCTGCCGTTGCAATTGTTGTGGCGCTCTAAGACGGCTAAAGCACTGTGGATGCGCGGATAACCGTTGCCTTCACCCAGTGCCTCGACGAGCCTCATCGCTTGCTGCGGGGTATGGGCGGTTTCTCCATTGAACAAATCCGGCACGATCACATAATGTCCCATCGTCGCCATGAGATTGGCTAAACGCCGCACACTACTCGTCAGCCCCCACCAATCATGGATAAGGGCAACACCGGGGAACTTCATGCCGAGGGTTGGATACGCCCAATAAGCCGGGTCAGGTTTGCCTTCTTCCAGTACAATCTGGACGTTGCCAGCGATGATAGTGTGTTCAACATGATCGGGATCGTAATTGGGCATATTGATCTCTCGGTCACTAGCGATGCGCTTTAGATAAAACAAGTGTCTCTTGCCGATAGTATAGCACGGGCAAGGAGGTTTGCGCCGTTGTTAGACGTTATGATTTCGCCTGAATTTTGTCACACGTCTAATGCAAGGATTTCTTGTTGGTAGGGTGTCGCTTCGGCTTCCGCACCCAACAGATTAACCAAGGTTTCTGGCATCGTCAGCACCATGGTGCGGAAGTTTTCGCGGTGCGCCCAATCACGCAGAGCCGTAAGGAACTGCGGCGTAAGCGGTTTAGGCGACCAGCAGTAAAAATCGGCGCTGCGTGGGTCATAACGATGCGCTTGGCAGCAGAGGAAGGAGTCCTGCCCGGCGGCATTAAATCGCAGGCGATAAACCGTTTCTGCGGCGATTTCGTCCACAGCTTCCCACAAGCGCGGCCAAAGCGTCGCCCAATGCTGACTGGCGCTTTCGATTCTGCCGATAGACATAGGCCAGCCTTTGATTTGGGCAGGGTCGGAGCTGCGATGTTCGGTTGCTTTATAAAAGCTCTGTCCAGTTTGGGCAGGCAGGGTGTAACGGCGGGCGCGGCTTAAAGGCTGCATCCCAAAGTGCTTGTAAAAGGCGGCGGCTTGTGTGTCGTAACTGGAAACAGCGACGGTTAAGCGTTCACAGCCAAGTTCACGGGCGTGGAGAGTTAAGGCTTCGATGAGCGCGGCGGCTAGCGCTTCATTCTGCGAAGTTGTGACGAGATGCGCGAGATGGAGATGATTGCCAAACGGCGCGGGTTCGCTGCCGGGGTAGGCTTCCGCGTAGGCTTGAACAATCCCATCCACTACTGCTACCAGAGGTAATCCAAAGCCGCGCAGCAAGTGACTGAGGAAGATCGCCCCTGTTTCGACATTCATCCATGCGCCGCTGTAGGCCGGGCCGCCATGCGACCAGCGCTCATAAATGGTGAGCGCCTCGTAGGGCAAATCTTCCACGCGTCCATCGGCTTTTAAGCGCTGCCACACGCTGACTCGTGATCGAAATAAGGCGCTGATGGCTTGGGTATCGTCCAGTTTTGCCCGCCGGACATGAATTGGACTCATCAATTTGTTTCCGCTTTCTAAGTGTCAAATTTGCCGTCTAAGTGTATCATAAAACTGATCTTGTATGCGCTGAAAGCATCAGTAAGCGCTTTCCAACAGATTTATCAACCATCCCGACAAGAAAGCAGTGCTTTATGGCTATCGCACAAGCCGCACTCATGCGTCTTGACCAATACATTACCCTGAAAATGCGCGAGTACAATGTGCCTGCGGTATCTATTGCTTTGACGGATGCAGAACGCACCTTTTTTCTTTCAACTGACGGAGTTGCGGATGTCGCGGCGCGAACACCTGTTGTCCCCGACACGGTATTTGAAATCGGCTCGATCAGCAAATCGTTTACGGCGATTGCACTGCTGCAAGAAGTGGAAGCGGGGCGGCTCAATCTTCATGCCCCTCTTGTTGAGTATCTTCCTTGGTTTGCGGTACAGTCACCGTATGATGCGCCGATCACGCCGCATCATTTGCTCACCCATACAGCAGGCATTATCACAGGGCAAAATTTCGCCGCCGGACACCATTATGAAGTATATGCCCTACGCGAAACGCACGTTTCCACACCACCTGGGACGCATTTCCATTATTCGGATGTGGGTTATAAGGTGCTGGGGTTACTTTTGGAGCATCTCACCGGAAAGCCCTATCCCCAGGTAATTGAGGAACGCATTCTTGACCCTCTTGGAATGGAAGCTACCGCGCCAGTGATTACGCATACAACGCGCAAACGAATGGCGGTGGGCTACAGCGATTTTTACGATGATCGTCCTGCCCCTACTTCTCGGCCGCTGGCTCCGGCGGCATGGTTGCAATATGGGGGCGCGGATGGCAGCATCGCTTCGACACCAGGCGACATGGCGATTTATGTGCGGATGCTGTTAAATCGCGGGAAGAGTCCGAATGGAAGCGTTCTCTCGGAAGATAGTTTTGCGCTGATGACTGAGGGCTATAGCAACGCATGGAATGACCCCAGCCTGCAATATGGCTACGGATTAGTGATTAGCCAAATCGATGGCGTGACCCATATTGGGCATCAAGGGGGCATGGTTGGGTATTCTTCGGCGATGCTGTTGGACATGGAACATGAGCTAGGGATCGTGCTGCTGGCGAATCATCCGGTGAGCCAAGTGGGAGATATGGCGGATTTTGGCCTTAAGACACAGCGTGCCGGACGTTATGGTGGGGATGTGCCACCGCTGCCCTCGTGGGGAAACCCGCTTTACGTGCAGAATGCTGTTGATTATGCCGGAACTTATGGTAATAACCGACGTGAAATAACCTTTGTGGCGGAAGATGATCGTTTGGTTTTGAATTACGATTATGATGAAATCATCCTTGAAACACGCGGGCAGGATCATTTTTATGTGCCACATGCGGATTTCGCGCTCCATTTGCTGGTGTTTGGGCGCGATGCTGATGGGCGCGTGAGCGAGGTCTTTTATGGCGGCGATCATTATATGAATATGCACTATGCCCCACTCACATTCGAGATGCTCCCTTCTGAGTGGGGAGCGTATTTGGGCAGCTATCGATCTCATAACCCCTGGCTCACTAACTTTCGGATTATTGGGCGGAAAGGACAGTTATGTTTGATCGAACCATCAGGCTACATGCTGCCCCTCACGCCAATTCGCCCAAACTGCTTCCGTATGGGCGCAGATGAATATTCGCCGGAATGGATTCAATTTGATACCTTTGTGGAGGGCAAGGCCTTGCGCGCCGATTATTCGGGCTGTGCGTATTATCGCTTTTTTACGGAATGAGGTTGGTTATATTGATGAATAGGTTAGAAAAATTCCTCGAATTGCTGCTATGGAACAGCCGCTTGATTGTGATTTTGCCTGTTTTGGTCGCCTTAGTATTGGCAGTGGGCATATTTGTCGTGACGACGGTGGACGCAGTGATTCTGACGGGCAATATGCTGTCTTATTTGAATCCTGATCTTGGCGAAGATGCGCGTTCCATCGCACGATTGGAAACTATCTCGGAAGTGGTCGCCGTAGTCGATGGCTATTTGTTGGCCTCGATTATGTTGATCTTTTCACTGGGGCTGTATGAGCTTTTCGTCAACAAAATTGATCGGGCGGAAGGCTCGGAATTTGCATCACGGATGCTGTTGATTCGCAGTTTGGATGATTTGAAAGACCGCCTTGCGAATGTTATTTTGCTGATTCTGATTGTCAAGTTCTTTCAGCAAGCGTTGAGCCAAAAATACGAGTCGCTCACCGATTTGTTGATTCTGGCGATTGGCATCCTGTTTGTCGCCGCTGCCTTATATTTAAGTGGACGGGCTAAAGTGAGTAAAGCCTCCTATGAGGACAAATCGTAAATACTTTGCATCAGGGTGGATATGACTATGGAGAGAAATGATGCGACAAGTGATTCTTATTCCAGATTATGAAGATGGTGGTTACACGGTAGAAGTGCCTAGTTTGCCGGGCTGCATCAGTGAAGGTGATACGCTTGAAGAGGCGCTTGCCAATATCAAAGAGGCGATTGAAGGTTACATCGAAAGTATGATTGCTCATGGAGAGGAGGTCCCAGATGAACTATCCCACATTATCCTTGCTACTGTATGACAAAATTACCCGTCATCTCTGGAAAGAAATGTGTGGATGCACTGGCTAAAGTTGGTTTTAATTTTGACCATCAAAAAGGTAGCCACATGATTTTGCTGCGTGGTGATCCTTTTGCGCGTGTATCTATACCAAATCATAAAACGATCAAAAAAGGGACGCTTAAAAGTATTATCCGACAATCTGGCCTGACGGTTGAAGGATTTATTGAATTGCTTTAAGACTTTAGAAGGGTACTCAATTACGTGGCGAAGACCAAAAGTAAGTTAAAGTTCGATACCCCAGTGATGATTGATTTTCTCGTTGGACTGCTGAATACACCTAGTCCAACTGGGTATCATATCGAGGCGATTCCGTTTGTGCAGGACAAATTTGCCGCGTTGCAAATCCCTGACCTGAACATCACCACGACGCACAAAGGGGCGCTGTTGATGAAGCTAGCAGGCGAAAAGCACGACGCACCTGTTGGGATCACTGCACATACGGATACACTTGGCTTGATGGTCAAAGAGATCAAATCCAGTGGGCGGCTGCGCGTGACCAATCTCGGCGGTCTGCTTTGGGGCGGCGTTGAATCCGAAGGCGTGACCGTCCGCACTTATGATAATCGGCGTTATCGTGGCACTATCGCGCCTATGAACACGAGTACCCACGTTAACCGCCGGATTCAGTCGTCCGAGCGCGACGGCGATTCGATGGAGATTCGGCTGGATGTTAAGACTCACAATGCACGAGAAACCCGCGACCTAGGTATTGATGTTGGAGATTTTGTTTTTGTCGATCCACGAGTGGAAGTGACGGAAACAGGGTTTATTCGTGGGCGCTTCTTGGACGATAAAGCGGGTGTCGCTGCGATTTATGGGGCATTGATCGCGTTAAAAGAAGCGAAATCTAAGCCTGTGCAGGATACTTATTTTATGATCGCTAATTATGAAGAAGTTGGACATGGCGGCGCGGCGGGTTTTCCGCCAGATTTAGCTGAACTGTTGACGATTGACATGGGCGCGATTGGCGATGGGCAGGCAGGTGACGAATTTTCCGTAAGTATTTGCGTAAAAGACGGCGGTGGCCCCTATCACTTTGATATGACGAATAAGCTGCGGCGGCTGGCCTCCGCGCATGACATCCCGTTCAACATGGATATTTACGTCTATTATTCGTCCGATGGTACGGCCTATTGGCGGGCGGGTGGTGATGCGAAGGTCGGGCTGATGGGGCCGGGGGTGGATGCCTCTCATGCGTATGAACGGACACACACTGAAAGTATTGAACATACTGCCCATTTGATTTCACGCTATATGCTGGACACTGTGTAGGCTTTAAAAACAGGCAAACAAGAACGGGCGGATTAGTTTTATGGCTAATCCGCCCGTTTTTTGTTTAGGGTGTTTCGGTGGTTTCTGGTGCGGAGGTGGCTTCCGGCGTTGGCTCGACTACCGCTGGCTCCGGCGTTGCGGAAGGAACAGGGATTAATGTGGGCAGCGGAGTCGGCAGCACAGGTTCGATAGTCGGCGGCGCAATTGCGATTGGCGCAACGCCGATAAGCGGCTGTCCGTCGATAATCACCGCGTCGATGCCGATGGATGCGCCTCCTGCCGCGATAATGCGTAGGGTATGCTGTCCAGCGCTCAGGCCGCCGACAGTTGCCACTTGCCCAAAGGTCAGTTCCAGCGTATTGGCATTGATGGTAAGCATAATCACGCCATCTACTTCAACCGCCCATGAACCGTAATTTGGCCCAGCGACGTAAATGATGTCCGCTTGTGTCCCGGTGAAGTTGAGTGTCAATGTGTCGCCGATAGTCGCGCTGCTGGCAAGATAGTTGCTATCAAGCGCCGACTCAGACGCAACCGATGCCCACGCACCGCTGCGCGTGATTGCACTGTCATCAGACTGCACCAAGACCGGATCCGCCATTGGTGTACGGTTGATCGAGAGCGAGATGAAGTTCCGCACAGGGGTGAAGACACCTGCGCCGCCCTGACCAATTGCCTGCATCTTCCAACTATATACCCCGTAGACAACTGGATTAGGCAGTTGTCCGGTACAAATCCCCGTGATTGTATTGCAAACCACCGATTCGGGTTGTGTGGTGATAAAGACGACATTATTGTCGCTGTTACGCAGTTCAAAGGTGTAACTGGTGGCATTCGGCGTGACCTGCCATGTAAAGACGGGACGGTTAGTATTGTAGACGATGCCGTCGGCGGCAGGCGTAAGCAGTGTCGGCGCGGCGGGGGCTGGAACAGCAATCGTAAAGGTCGTGTAGGGTGCGCCGTTCCATGGGCCAATGCCTTGCGGCGATGAGGCTTGGACGTTCCAAACATAGACATTATTCGGCAGCGCCAGCCCCGGAATCGTGAGTGTGCAGGTACCCAAGTTACAGAGTTTACCTGCGCCACGTTCCGCCCGATACCATTCGAGGTGATTAAGCGTAAATACGGGTGCTTCTACGCCAATGGCGACTTGATACCAATCCGCGCCAGCCTGATCTGTCCATGAGAAGGTCGGGTTGTTGATGGGGAGCATTCCGGCAGGCGCACCTAATACGACTAGCGCGGGAATATTTGAAGTAACGTTGAACGTAATCCCCGTGACGGCATTCGCATAGGCGCTTAAGCCGCCGGGGCCATACGCCCGTACATTCCAGATATTCTCGCCTGCCGTCAGATAAACATCCGGGCTGATGGTACACGTTCCGGGATGCGGTGTGCAATCCGGCGCGTCTGCCCAATACCACTGCTCATGACGCATGATGAACTGGCCTGTATTATTGCTGGCTACAGCCAATTGGTAAGAAATCGCGCCGGCAACCGTGTTCCAACTAAACGTCTGATGTCCAGTGGTGACGTTGCTCCCCAATGCCGGACTCAATCCAGCACTAGGCGGAAGCGGGGCAGTGAGGTTCAAAGCGGCATTTTCTAGCACCCCGTAACCGTTGTTATACGTGCCGTCCACGCTTGGACTTGCACTGCCGACAGCATTAACAGCGAAATTATATGCGCCGTTTGCGAGGACGATGTGCAAATTCCGCAGTGTACAGGTTATGCCGTTGCACAGGCCATTCACCCCGGTTGTGCGCGGATAAGTCTGGAAGTGAGTCTGTGTTCCCCAATTTGCCGCTGGGCTAATATAGACGTTAAACGATTGGGCGTTAGGCGAGTCGTCCCAGCTAATCGAAGGCAGCCCTTGATTGTAATTTACAGCGAGGTTCGCCGGAATGTTAGGAATGGTGAAATTCGTCCTGAAGTTCCCGGAACCCGCATAGCCGTTGTCATAAGGGCCGGTGTTCGTCAGTGCGCCCGCTAGATTGACACTTTGAACAAAGAAGCTGTAATCTGTGGCGTTCAAAAGGTCAACATTGAGTTGAACAGAGCAATTCAAGCCATTAATGCTGCCACAGGCGGCAAGGCGCGTGAGGTTGGTCAGGAACATGCTGCCTGTGCCGAGATTTGCCGCTGGAGCCACATAAATGTTAAAGGCTGTCGCGGAATTGGCATTGACATCTAATGTCCAATTCAAGGTTGGGCGAAGTTGATTAAGGTTTGTGGCTGCGCCGATAGTTACCAATCCGGGCGGGGTCGCGGTTAAAGTGAAGTTGCCGAAGCCGACCCATTCCGCCGGACCATCATAATTCCAGCCGCGCACTGACCATTGATAACTGCCATTTGGAAGGCGATAGTTTTCCGCGAGGATACTGGGTAACTGAGTCGGATCAACGCTGCAAATTGTGCCGTCGCAGAAAAGCGTATCGCTGATGACTTCGTTAATCCGCTGCACCCCGGTGGTCGCTTGCAGGAAGAGATAATAATAACGCGCCCCCGGAATATCTGTCCATTCATAAGACGGGTTGCCATACTTGGTCGTAATGGCGTTGAGGGGGCCGTTTTGTACCAGCGCATTGATGCTAAAACGCGCAGACGCAGTTCCCACGACGGGCGTGGTGCCCACTTTGGCGAGCATGATGTAATAGGTCGTATTGGCTGTGGTATTCCAACCCACCACCGAACTGGTTAATGTGCCGTCATTATTATCACATGCGATTTGTGTAAGCGCGTTGGCGGCTCCTGTATACACACCGATAGCGGTATCAAAAGCGCTGCCTTCCGTACTGAGTTGTACATAACGACTGACGGTGGGCGTGTATTTATACCAGATTGAATTCACATAATTATCGTTGGGCGTAAGGCAGGTGATCGCTGGGTCGCTATCGGGCGATGTCGAAAGGTCAACATCCTGAACCGCGTTAAATACCCCCGGCAGCGCCGAAATTTCTGCCGCATCATCAAAATTGTCATTGGCGGGCGGCAGCTTAATGACTTGCAAATGCAGCCTTCTAGGGAAGCTCACGGCGGTACCAAATTTAGCGATCATAATGTGATAGGCCGTATTCGCCGTCATATCTATCGTCGCTATGCCACCACTTGCACCGTTATCATCACAGGCGACTTCGGTAAAACTACCCGGACTGCCCGTATATACGCCGATAATGCTGTCATAGCCGCTGGTAGACGTATCCAGACGGATGCGCTGATTAGCGGTTGGCGTGTAGCGATACCAAACAGTGTTATTACGTGCGCCACCGCAAGGCATAGCGGGGTCTGTGCCTTCGACTGTCGCCCTAAAAATGTCTTGATCGAAATCTTGCGGCATTGCCGTAGTAGGGATAACCCGCGCTTGGGCGAAATTGTCATTACTCGGCGCGATAATATCCAGCGAGACATCCAACCTTCGTGTGCTGTCAATTTCATCTGTGTCGCCCTGCGCGACCATGATGTAATAGGTTGTGCCTTCGTTAGCTGCGAAATCGACGTATACAGGTTCCCCAAATGTTGTGCTTACCCCATAATCATTACAGCCGACTTCCGTTAAGCTGCCGGGATTACCTGTAAAGACCGCTACAACGGGTAATTGCCCGCTGAACGTCAAGACCTGTCCATCATAATCCGCACTAAAGCGCACATTCTGGTTTAGGGGCGCGGTGTAGCGATACCAGATTGTGTGTGCAAAATCTCGCGGGGTGAATGTACAGGATAAGTTCGGGTCAGAGGGTACAACGGTGGTTTTATAGGCATCCAACTGCTGCGTATACGGGAAGATCGTATTAGGAATAGTGATAGCGTTTTCAATCGCATCATTTGCGACAGGAACAACATCCAAAACGACATTGATTACGGTGTCTGTGAGGCCAGCGATCAGCGGCAGGCTAGGCAGCGCTCCAAAGCCCGCCTTAGCGACCATGACATAATAATCCGTGCCGCCCACAGCATTGAAGCTTAACTGTGCGCCCAAAGCGGGGCCACTGTCATCATCACACGCGATTTGCGTCAGCGCCCCTTCTGTACCTGTGTAAACTGCCATCACTGGGTCGAAGGGTAGTGGTTCATTCGGGTCAACGGTGCTGGCAACCGTCGTCAGTTGAATGGTATGGTTGAAAGATGGGCTGTAGGGAGTTCGGTAATGATACCAAACCGTATGCGCGTAATTTCGATTACCGCCCGGCGCACAACTCATGGTCGGGTCGCTTTCGCTTACCGAAGCATTGTAGTGCATGGCATTCGCGGTTTGCGGAGCGCCTAAGCCAAGAATAAACGGAAATCCGAGTGTAAAACCTGTTTCATCGGCACGGCTAAAGACATCATTGGTTGGAGCGGTGGGAATCCCCGCATAAATGTCATTGATCCCGTTCATATCAATATCGGTTAACCAGGTCATCCCGCCGAGATTTCCCATTGTTGTTTGGAAGGCTTCAAAACCGGGTTTTACGATCACAGTGCGGAGATCCGGCGTGCCGCCCGTCCCATCAGTACAAGGGGGCGGAGCTGCGCCAGCGTTACAAACCGAGAAGGCATACTGCCCATAGTGCATGACGGAGTTGAAATCGTAATTGCCGATATTTGTACTTTCGTCATCGGCAGTGAGGTTGAAGTTGCCTGCTTGCCCGGCCTGTACGTTGCCCATCACAATCGTGACAAAAGTATCGCGTCCGGGGCGTTGATGCTCATGCACTAAGCCAATGGCATGACCTAACTCATGCACGATGACAAATTTTGCGCCCCAACTGGTCATATTTAAGGTTTGCTGACCGCCAACGCGTCCCACCGGGGAGTTATTGGCAGCAACCGAATTGCCCATTCCGTCGACATCGTTGGTTGTGTCACGATAGAAGATAAAATCGTCTTGGTCGGTACGCGGGATAAAATCAACATTAGCAACTGCTTCCCATGCCGCCATTGCCTCAATCGCTCTCTGTTGGTTTAAGGGGCTGACGTTAGGCTGCCCGCCGCCATCAAGCGTAAGATCAAAAGCATACGGAATAAGCGATGGTGAGGCTTCTGTCGGGCCGCTGCGAGGCCACAAATTGCCTTGATGCGAAAATTGTCCGCCGACTTCAAAGAAATCAATCGGCACTTGAATATCGCCGTAGACGATCATATAGCCATCAGGAATATTCGGTGGACGTGCGCCCATCGGCATTAAAGGTAATTCGCCAGTCGTTGGGGTGGTTGGCACAGGGGTCGAACCGCCATCAAAAGCGATGACACCCCCATTGAGCGTTAAATCGCGCCCATAAGCCATTTCTAACGCGGCGATGCCTGCGACTTGGGGTGCGGCGATGGATGTGCCGCTGCGGGTCGTGTAGCCCCCATCGAGTGCAGTTGAAAGCACATCACTGCCGGGGGCATAAACGTCGATTTCTGGGCCGTAGCTGCTAAAACTGCTGCGCTCAAGATTTTGATCGACTGAGCCGACGGCGATAACGGGTGCATAAGCCGCCGGATACAATACCGCGCCGCCCGTGTTGCCTGCCGCTGCGATCACGATACTATTGCGAGCGATAGCATAATCAATTGCGTTTTGCAGGAGTAAAGATTGATTCGCGCCGCCGAGTGATAAATTAATGATTTGTGCGCCATGATCGGCTGCCCAAACAACTGCTGCCGCCACATCGCTGTAGAGGCCATTGCCGCGCCCATCTAAGACACGCAACGGCATAATCCTCGCGTTAGGCGCAACCCCAGCGATACCGATGCCATTATTTCCGTCTGCGGCGATCACACCTGCTACCGCGCAGCCATGCCCAAAGGTATCCTGCGGGACAACATCGTCTTCCACAAAGTCGTATCCGGCCAGAATGCGATTTGCCAGATCAGGATGATCGGCGCAGATACCGGAATCAATCACCGCGACGACAACAGATGCGCTATCCGCTGGAAGTGATTCCCACGCGCTAGGCGCACCAATCACAGGCAGCGCCCACTGCTGGCTTTGCATCGGTTCTTCGAGTGCGGTCACAAAATAATCCGGCTCAGAGATGGTGACGATAGGCGGGAGAGAGGAGGGGGAAGGATCATATTGGGGCGCGTTGGGCGAAATGCTGACGACGACGGCATTAAGGGCTGGAATTTCTTCGATGACCGTCCCGCCGATTGAGGCGATATAAGCGGCGCGTTCTTCGGTAGTAGCAGCAGGGGAAAACTGGATAATCGTTTGGTTCGATACTGCGGTGGTCGGTGATGTAGCGGGGTCTGTACCCTCGGCAAACAACGTGGCGGCAGAGGCCATCCAGATGAAGCCGATCATGAGCAATCCAACCCAAATAATAGGATGCTTCCTGAAAATATGGTTCATCTTTTCCCCCAATTAGGCATTTTATATGATTTTAAAGTCAAAAAAATTAGTTATTACACTGGATAAAATGAGGTGCTATCGCCAGCACACACGCTATGAATGTCTAAAACTAAGAGATGAATAGATGATAGCACCAAATGAAAAGCACAAATTGTAAAAATTTCGTTTTTACTGTTACAAAATCTAAACAATATGAATGAGGTGTTGTTAACGGAGGGGCTAAAATAATGGGTGCTGGCGGAAGCAAACATCGGTGCTTCCATACATCCTCCCAATACCGCCACTCCTGTTGTTAACAAATCCCGACAAACCTCAACTTGCCATAAACAGCGTTCTCATTCAAACTGAGTCTGTTGATTGACGTAATTAAAGGAAGATGACGTATGCGTTACGCTCTGATTCTGATGCTGTTAAGCAGCCTATTTTTAGCCGCTTGTGGTGGGGGCGGTGATGACGCAACCCCTGTGCCGGATGCAGCGACTACGGCACCACAGCCAAATATTGAAGTATCTCCTGAAGTCAGTGACGCAACCCAGCAAGTTCTCACTGAAGTGACAGAAGTTCCGACGGCATTTTTGCCAGCGCCGGGTGTGTTGGCGGCAGCGCCTGTGACGGAAGAACCGACACCCGAAGATGGATCGCCCATCCAGCCCACCAGCGGTTTTGATACCGTCGTCTTGGCGCAGACGGGTGGGCCGAATAATATCACGCTGGTGATCGAGGTCTATAGCGATGGACGTGTTGTCACGAATGGAAGCGAATCTACGGCCTCAGCGGATAAAATTGCCGCGCTCGGACAGGTGATTGATGAGATTAATTTCTTCAATGTACAAGGGACATTTTTAGGTGCGCCGGGGCGTGAAGACATTTATCGCTATCAGATCGCTGTGACACGCGGCGACCTTGCGCGGTCAATTCAGGCGCAGGAAGGCTTTTTGCCGCCGGAGATCGTCAATCTGATTGCAGTAATTAGCGACCTAGCACAATAAATGATTGTTTGGGGACGAAACTGGTTTCGTCCTGCATGGCCTTAATGCTAGGCAAGGGACGCAGAGATTTTTAGAAAAATTTCTCTGTGTCCTTTGGGAGTTTAGTGCATCAAAAGATTCATTGCCTCACCCGCGCAGCAACCGCACCACTGTTTCTGCCAGTACTGCCGTGCCGACAGGCATACACTTTTCATCAATATCGAAAATGGGGCTGTGATGCGGACGATTTACCGAGTCATATTGTGCGCCCAGCATAAACATTGCACCCGGTACAAGCTGCGTCATGAAGGAAAAATCCTCTGCGCCCATTGACGGTGCGCCCGTCACAGTCGCAGTTTCCCCAATCATTTCCACCGATACTTGGCGGATGAGAGTGGCGACTTCGGCATGGTTAAAGAGGGCAGGATAGCCCTTCGTAATTGTCAGTTTGTAATCGCCGCCTAATGCGCGGACGAGGCTGAAGGCTTTTTCTAATTCCTCATGCAATTTACTGCGTACTTCCTCGCTGTAACTGCGAATCGTCCCGATCAATTGTACTTCGTCCGGGATAACGTTAGAAGCCGCGCCGCCGTGAATCGCGCCAATCGTGATAATGCGCGGCATAATCGGATCAATGCGGCGAGAAATAATTCCCTGAATAGCGTTGACGACCTGCGCCTGTAAGAAGATCGGGTCGATGCCTTGATGTGGGGATGCCCCATGACAGCCTTCCCCTAAAATCACCCCGACAAAATCATCCACCGCCGCGCCAACATACCCGCTGGCAATTTCGACCTGTCCAGATGGGGCTTTGCTATCGACATGCAGCGCGATCACAGCATCAATCCCAGCCATCGCTTGATCTTCAATCATCCGTACCGCGCCACTTTTGGCCTCAGCATCCTGCATTTCTTCGCTCGGCTGAAATAACAACCTGATTTCACCCGCAGGTAAATCCGGCGTTTCATTGAGCAGCTTTGCGACACCGAGCAAAATCGCGGTGTGTGCATCATGCCCACAAGCGTGCATCACACCGGGAATCTTGGAGGCATACGGAACATCATTCGCTTCTTGAATCGGCAGCGCGTCCATATCGGCCCGAATACCGATGACACGCCCGCCCCCCTCGCCTATGCGAGCGATTACGCCCGTCCTACCGACTCCGGACTGAACTTCGATCCCCATCGCCCGCAAATTATCAGCGACCAAGCCTGCTGTGCGCTGCTCTTGAAAGCCAAGTTCAGGATAACTATGAATCTCGCGCCTCCATGCGACGAGTTGATCTTGGAGTGCTTGCGCTTGTTCTAAGTACGACATGATTTTTCCTTCATAAGAAGATACTATATTGCATAATTGGGTTACGTTGACACTTTGATTGTAGCTTGCGCCGCGGGATTTGAAAGAGCATTATCCCATTGAACTATAATCAGATTTTGTGTCTTCATGTTAGACCGCGCAAAATAATTGAATTGACCCGCTCAAACCGATCTGGTATCCTCAAATGGACTATAGTCCGTTAAATAAAGGCTTGATAATGACGGAAAATATACAGGCAATGACCGGCGTTATGTGGGAGAATCAGCGGATATTACCTATAACGTAAAACGCTGCATCCATGCTGCCTATTGTGTTACGCGCTTATCCGAAGTGTTTGATCAGCAAAAACGCCCGTGGATTAATCCCGATGGCGTATCTGCTGAACAGATTGCCTTCGTGGTAGAACAATGTCCTTCCGGCGCGCTGCATTATGACCGGAAAGATGGAATCAAAGAAGTTGTTCCAGAGAAAAATACGATCATCGTACGCCCTAATGGGCCACTGGAAATACGCGGCGACCTCGCTATCAACGGCGCAACTACCGCCCTCGAACAAGAAACGCGAGTAACACTTTGCAGATGCGGCGCGTCTAAAAATAAACCCTTCTGTGATAACAGCCATAAAGACTCCGCGTTTGAAGCGGTTGAAGTTGTCCCTATGAACCAAGAAAGTACCGTTCCAGCAGGCGGCAAATTAACGATTACCGCGCATGTCAACGGCTCACTGGAATTACAAGGGGCGGTAGAAATTCTCAACGCCAGCGGCGAAACACTCTTTAGAGGGCAGGAAGTTTGGCTGTGTCGCTGCGGTGGTTCGGGCAACAAGCCCTTCTGCGATGGAACCCATAAGCGCATCAATTTCGAGTCGGAATCTTAAACATGGTATTGGTTAAAGGGGTAACGTAAAAAATGACAATTGATCCGAATCAGTTAGAAGTGAAGAACAACCCACAAGAAAACCGCTTCGAGGTGGTCATTGATGGGAAAATGGCAATCGTGGAATACATGATTGCCGGAAACAATATGGTCTTCACACATACCGAAGTGCCGCCGGAATTTGAGGGAATGGGCGTTGGCGGCAAGATGGCGTATGTAGCTTTGGAATATGCCAAAGAACATGGTCACAAAGTTCAAGCCCTATGCCCATTTATCGCCTCTTATGTGCAAAAACATGAGGAATATCAATCAATCACTTGGGGTTATTAGTTTTTCAAGGGCTTAGAATGGATCGTCCACGCCCTTTCTCTTTTCCCATTTATACTCATCCTCTTCAACAAAATAATCAAAACTCGCGTAATTTGATCTATCCCATCATATTTTCCGAATACCTCAAAAGCGCAGGTTATTTACACACGCAAGGGAAAGGGCTTATGAAACTTTTGTCAAATTGGATAGGCGCAGGGCTGTTTGTTGCGTTGACCTCCATCACAGTGGCAGCAATCGCCCAAAATGGCGATTGTGCGGCATTGGTGGAAGCAGCTATCGCAGCCGCACAGGAGGCTTGCCAGGATGCAGCGGCAGGCGAAGTCTGTTACGGGAACGCTGGCGTGAGTGCAGAATCACGCCTGGATGCTGCGGATTTTGTTTTTGGTACAGCGGGTGACATTGTGAGTGCCGCCGATCTCGAAACGCTGACATCTACGGCCTTCGATGCTGAAGCGGAGCGTTGGGGCGTAACGACGATTCGCATCAGCGCCGGATTACCAGAAGGGCAATTTGTCACGATGCTCATTTTTGGCGAGGTGGCTGTGCAAAATGCTGTCGCACCTGTCGATGGTGAGTCTGTTACGCTGGAATTGACCGCGCTGCAAAGCGCCAATGTTCGGGCGTATCCCTCTACAGAAGGCCGTGTCGTCGGGTCGCTCACAAATGGTCAGGTCGTTACCTCGGATGCACGGCTCGCAGATCAATCGTGGCTGCGGATCGCGTTAGAAGACGGCACAGTCGGATGGATATTTAAAGACCTTGTTTCCGGTGATGCAGGCGCGGATGTGCTGGCGGTTGCCGATCCTGACGAACCGCTTTACAGCGCCATGCAAGCGTTTACTTTCAGCAGCGGACGCGATGATGCGCCTTGCGATGGAGCGCCTGAAAGCGGCATTTTGTTACAGACACCCGGCGATGCACGACGTGTGACAGTAAATGTTAATAATGTTGAGATTGAACTCGGCTCGACGGTTTATCTGCAAGCCGCAGCGGGTGAAGATTTGTTGATTGATGTATTGGAAGGGCAGGCTTCCGTCACAGCAGATGAACTCACAGTCTATGTTCCGGCAGGCGCTGGCGTTAATGTGCCGCTTGATGATGATCTTAACGCCGCCGATTCACCAGGGACGGTTTCAGCGTATGAGGATGAAGAATTCGGCAATCTTCCGCTGGAATTACTCAACGAGGTTATCGAAGTCGCCGATCCGTTTGTACCGCCGCCTCCACCTGCCGAACCGCCGCCACCAACCAATCCGCCGAGTGGGGTTGCACCACCTCCACCGCCGCCAGACCAACAGACGGGACCACAACCTGTGCCGACTGTAGAACCACCTCCACCGCCGCCACCTCCACCACAAGGGACGGAAGAACCGTAAATCGTTAACACATTTTGTGTGTTGGGAGGGCTTATCTAGTCCTCC
>DAOTTO010000223.1:0-7283 GCA_034437895.1 Anaerolineae bacterium
CATATAACGGCTTAAATCATTGAACTGCTGAATTAGCTGCCGATTGACATATTCAAATCCCGCGCCGTAAGCATCCCCTATAGCAAGTTCAAGCAACATAATTTGTTCAGCCTTTTAATACTTTCAAGGGGTCACAAAGGTTTATTTAGTATAAGATAAAATGTGGGAACTTTTAAGGACAGAAATAAAAAAGGCGAGGATTCTTCCCCGCCTTTGCTAAAAGCTAATCGCTAACTGCTGATCGCTATCTTGCTAGTTCCAACTGCGTCCGCCGCTGGAATTGCGCCCCGGACGGCGATCCAGCGGGTGCGGCTTGCCGCCATCGACTAAGGAGCGCCGCGCCTTTTGCACATCGCTTTCATGCTTGAGCAGCACCGTCAGCGTGGTTTCCAGCGTTTTCTTATCCAGATTATCGGCGTTGAGCATCACGAGCGCTTTCGCCCAGTCAATCGTTTCGGACACACTTGGCGCTTTCTTCAAGTCCAAACCGCGTAAGCCTTGCACAATCTCGACGGCCTGTTTCGCTAGTTTGGCGTTCAATTCGGGGACGCGCATCCGCACAATGTCGAGTTCGGCTTCCTGCGAAGGATAATCCACAAACAGATACAAACAGCGGCGTTTGAGCGCTTCGGAAAGTTCGCGGGTGTTGTTGCTCGTTAGGATGACATCAGGCTGATGCTTGGCGACAATCGTGCCGAGTTCGGGGACGGAGACTTGAAAATCGCTCAGGATTTCCAGCAAGAATGCCTCAAATTCTGCGTCTGCACGATCAATTTCGTCTATCAGCAGGACGACAGGCTGATCAGATGTGACAGCTTGCAGGAGCGGACGCGCCAACAAAAAGCGCTCGGAAAAGAAGACGTTATCCTCAGCAGCAAGACGATCAGCCGCTTCGGTCAGGGTGGAGGCTTCCGTAAGTAATTGGCTGAGTTTATCGCGCAGCAGTTGGGTATAAAGCATCTGCTTGGCATATTCCCACTCGTAAAGGGCTTTGCTTTCGTCCAGCCCCTCATAACATTGAAGGCGGATCAGCGGCTTACCGCTGGCTTTTGCCCAGGCTTTCGCCAATTCTGTTTTACCCACCCCGGCTGGCCCTTCCGCCAGTACAGGCTTGCCCAATTGACTTGCCAGGAACATAACAGTAGAAATCTCATCGGACGCAATATACTTCTGTTCACCCAGCCCTTTTGTAACCTGGCTTATATCCTTGAACATGCACTTGTTCTCCACTCTAAACTTGATTAATGGGCGGCTTATTCGCTAATTTGCTCATCAGTCATCCCGAAGCGGCGGCGGCGATGACCATATTCCACCAGTGCCTTACGCAGTTCCTCGCGGTCAAAATCCGGCCAGTAGACGGGTGTTGCGTAATATTCGGAGTATGCACCCTGCCAGATCAGGAAATTGCTGATTCGCAGTTCACCACTGGTACGGATAATTAAATCCGGGTCAGGCAAATCACCCGTATACATGTGTTGGCTGATGAGATGCTCGGTGATTGCTTCCGGTGGATGGCCTTCTTCAACAATATGACGCACTGCCTGTACGATCTCGTCCCGCCCACCGTAGTTGAAGGCCACATTTAAGATCAGCCGCGTATTATCTTTAGTATACTCGCAAGCGTGGAGGATTTTATCCTTCAAATGGGTAGGTACGCCGTCCATTTTGCCAATATGGCGCACTTGAACCCCATTTTTATGCAATTTTTTGACCTCTTGATCGAGTACGAGGTTTAAAATCGTCATCAAGGTTTTAACTTCAGCAGGCGGACGCTCCCAATTTTCGGTAGAGAAAGCATAAATAGTGAGAATCTCGACACCAAATTCTACACAGGCCTCTAATATACGGCGTAGATTATCTTTGCCTTGCCGATGACCCGCCGCACGCGGTAATCCACGCGATTTCGCCCAACGCCCATTTCCGTCCATGATAATCGCTATATGGCGGGGGCGGCTTTCTGGTAACTCAATCGCTTGCGTTGGAGACGCAGCAGGGGTATGCAAAAGAGCCATGTTGGTCAACTACCTTTCAAGTTGCGCCCTATCCAATGAAGTTATATACATCAGACTTCAAGGATTTCCTTTTCTTTCTGCTTGCCCAATTCCTCAATTTTGCTAGTAAATTCCTCGATGAGTTTTTGGACTTCCGCCTCTCCGGTTTCGAGTTCGTCTTCGGAGATCATTTTTTCCTTCTCGAACTCGCGCAGGTCTTCATTGGCGCTGCGGCGGATATTGCGGAGCGAGACTTTCGCGTCTTCAATCCGTTTATGCAACACTTTGACCAAATCTTGACGGCGTTCACGAGTCAGCGGCGGCATATTCAACCGGATAGAGCCACCATCGACATTCGGATTCGCGCCAATATTGGCCTCCCGAATGGCCTTCTCAATCGCCTTTACTGCCCCGGCATCATACGGACGGATCAGGATTTGCATAGGTTCAGGGGTAGAAATGGTGGCAAGCTGGCGGAGTTCGGTTTCTTGCCCATAATATTCTATCGGCATTCGGTCTACGAGGGCGGTGCTGGCGCGTCCGCTTCGCATCCCTTGTAGATCTTCCTCAAACACGCCGATGGTCGATTTCATCTTCGATTTAGTTTCGTTAAGGATGTCGTTAATCATCGTTGTTTAACCTGCTTTCTATGTGATGCTGATACCATTTTTAAAGCTATATGCGTTACAAGGTAGGAGCGACTTACCAAGTTAATCTCTATGGGCGGACCCAACCTTGCCAACTTCGTGCCTGCCATGCCGCATACAACGCCACCGAACCAACCGTCGCCACATTCAGGCTTGCCACCCGTCCGCGCATAGGAAGTTGCAGCAGCAGATCACAAGTATCGCGCACTAAGCGCCTCATTCCCTCGCCCTCGCTGCCCAAGACCAGTCCTATCGACATATCAAGGTTGGTCTTGTCCATCGGCGGAATATTCGCGCCAATATCCAAACCTACCATCCAGACATCTTGTTTTTTCAAATCTTTCATCGTCGTGACGAGGTTGGTCACTTGCGCGACATTCAGATGCTCGACTGCGCCGGAAGACGCATTCACCACCGACGGCGTGACAGAAACACCGCGCCGATCTTGCATAATCACCCCATGAATGCCTACCGCATCCGCCACACGCAGCAGAACGCCCACATTTTGCGGGTCTTTCAACAAATCGAGCAGGAGGATGAACGGCTTTTCTCCGCGCTGACGGGCGAGTTCAAACATGGCATCGGTTTCGCAGTAAGGATAATCCCCCACGCGTAGCACCGTGCTTTGATGATTCGCCCCATTAGCCAGGTCGTCAATAATGCCGCGTGGCACGCGCCGAATCGGGATGCCGCGTTGTTCTGCCAAAGTCGTGATTTCCGCCATGACACCGCGATCTTCCGCTTTTTCCGCAATTAGCAACTGCTCAAAACGGCGGCGACCTGCCCGCAGCGTTTCAATCACTGACCAATGACCGTAGACATACTCAGGCATAATTATGTCGTCCGCCAGATCGTACCATCGGCGCGATCTTCCAATAAGACCCCCGCAGTAGCGAGTTCATCACGAATGCGGTCACTTTCCGCATAATTTTTAGAGACACGCGCCCTCGCTCGTAAATCAATCAACAATTCAATCAGCCGTCCTTCACGAGCGCCGTCGCCACTTGCTGCCGCTTCTGTATCCGGTACAAGCCCCAGCACCTTTCCGCCGAGTTCGCTGTAAAGTTGGTCGATGGCGTTCATCACCGAAAGCCCGACAGTCGCATCACTATTTAGCAGCGTGTTCACGTCGCGGGTCAATTCTTGCAAAGCAGCAATCGCTTTGGGCGAGTTAAAATCGTCATCCATCGAAGCCGCAAATTCAGTACGTGTTTGCTCTAAGCGAGCAAGGAAACCGTTACCATCATCAGTTTCGGGAGCGCCGTTCATCATCTGGCGATTGAGCCGCACCGCGTTATACAAACGCTCCCATCCTGCCGCTGCTGCTCCTAATGAGTCTTCACTGTATGTCACCGGATTGCTGTAATGGACGGTCAGCGCAAACATGCGAATGACTTCTGGACGATTTTTTGCCAGCGCATCCTTAATGGTGACGAAATTACCGAGACTCTTGCTCATTTTGACCGGAATCCCTTCGGAATCCGGCACGTTAAGGCTGCCGACCAACATCCAATACCGCGCAAAATCGGCATCATTGGCGCACTCGCTCTGGACAACTTCGCTTTCGTTGTGCGGGAAGATATTATCAATGCCGCCGCCGTGAATATCAAAGGTCGCGCCGAGATATTTTTTCGCCATGGCGGAGCATTCGATATGCCAACCGGGGAAGCCTTCGCCCCAAGGACTTTCCCAGCGAAGAATATGTTCAGGTTCAGCATTCTTCCAGAGGGCGAAATCTTCAGGGTTACGCTTTTCGCCGCGCACTTCTTCGCGGCTGCCGGATTCTTGCTGGTCAATCCGCCGATTAGAGAGTTTGCCATAGTTAGGAGCGCTGGTCACATCGAAATAAACGCTGCCGTTGGCTTCATAAGCGAAGCCCTTTTCGATCAGTGTTTGTGTCATTTTGATCTGTTCAGGCACATGGGCGCTGGCACGAGGTGAAATGTCGGGGCGTACCACGCCAAGCGCATCCATATCTTCAAAGTAGCTGCGGGCATAGAATTCGACGATTTGCATCGGCTTGGCCTGTAATTGGCTGGCCTTCCGCAAAATCCGATCTTCGCCTGTATCCAGTAAATGGCCTACATCGGTCAGATTTTGTACGTAAAGCACATCATTACCTAGATGGCGTAGATAGCGCACGATCACATCAAATGAGATATACGTCTTGCCATGCCCGATGTGCGCGTAATCCTGCACCGTTGGCCCGCAAACATACATCCCGACTCGCCCTGATTCCAGCGGGATAAAATCTTGTTTTTCGCGTCCGAGAACGTTAAAAATCCGCAGCGTCATGCTGAAATTGTCCTTACGGTTTGCTTGTTTAAAAACCTCAAATATTGTAACGCACTCACCATAGACATCGAAAGTCTTAGTTAATTGACGTGTGGCGAGCTTCTTCTTCTAGCGCCGAGTCTATTATGGCTTGCAGAACCCGCTTCGCATCCCAACTGAGGGTGAGGATCATCAGTTCCGGCTTGATTTCCACACGATAGAGCGTTTCAAATTGTGGGTCGAAGGGATCAAGCCGCACCCGCGCCCAAAATCGTACTTGATAGCGCGGGGTTAGCCCCTGTGGGTGATTGGGATCATCAATCCGCTGTGCGCCGATAAATACGCATTCCTCCACGACAGCACAGGCTTCTTCCCATGTTTCGCGAATGAAGGTTTGCTCTAGGGTCTCATAAGGGTCAGGCTTGCCGCCCGGCAACTTCCACACGCCGTCATCTTCCGCAATGACGACGATTAAGCCGTCGTTTGTAAAGCAAATACCGCTGACCTGCGTCACCAATTCTGGCGGAGGTAACGTAGTATCCCAAGAAATGATACGTTCCCGCCCCTTCCACTTGATCTTTTCTTGAATCACGCGATTTGCCTTTTATGAGCGACGGGTGTCGATTTCGGGTACTGCGAAAATCATACGGCCTGCGTCCCGGGTGATGGATTTTGTCACCGTGACGCGGATCGTGCGATCCATAAAACTCTTGCCTTTTTCTACCACCACCATGGTGCCATCTTCCAGATAACCCACGCCTTGATCGGCATCGCGGCCTTCTTGAATGATGTGAATCGGGAAGGTTTCGCCCGGAATAAGGTCAGGTTTTACGGCGTTGGCGAGTGCGTTTACATTCAGTACCATCACGCCCTGGGCATGGGCGACCTTATTCAGGTTGTAATCATTGGTGACGAGACACGCATCCAAGCGCTGCGCCAGCATCACCAATTTATCATCGACTTCGTTGACTTCCTCAACATCTTCTTCAATGATTTTCACAGGGGTAACGCTGCTGCGTTGCAATTCGTTCAACTTAGTCAGCCCACGCCGTCCCCGATTACGCCGCAGTGTATCCGATGAATCGGCGACCTGATGCAGCTCAGAAAGGACAAAACGCGGAATCAGCATAGTGCCGCCCAAAAATCCTGTATTCGAGATTTCGACGATACGCCCATCAATCAGCACACTGGTATCGAGCAGAAGTTGTCGGGTCGATTGCATCGCCAGTAGGCGCGAGCGTTTAAGCCCCATGCGATCACTTAATAACTCCCAAATTTCCCGCGCCCGCACACTAAAAATAGTCGCGCCTAAATAAGCACCCAAGACCGAAATGGCTGGCGGCGCGATGCTGTTGAACGGTTGCCCCAATAAAGACAGGGGATAAGCCATCAGCAGGGCGATAAAGAGACCAAGTAACGTCCCGATAAGCGCCATAAACAACACTTCTATCGACATTTCTTTGATACTCTGGCTGATGATGCGAACTGGGCGCACGGTTAAGTAGGGGGTGATAATGAGGCCAAAGAGAAATCCGACGAGCGAGAATAAAAACCATGTTGCCTCTTCGGGCAGACCCAGAGGCCCAGCCGCATCGACACCTAAACGAGCGCCAATTAAGGCAAACACAACCATCCCGATGATGCGGGACATAAAATCTGCTGTTACCATGATGAACTCCCCGGCGTGCGTTTCTGTTCGGCTCACGAATAAAAGGGGGTGAGCGTGTGGTCAGGTGACAAATATCTAACCCGACCAGCCGCAGAAGCAGCAAACCGCAATAAAAAGGACGTGGCAGAACAAGCAAAGGCAGGAAATAAATGGCTGCATTTTGCCTTAAAAAGATTATACGCCTTTTAAGGACGCACTTCAACGGAAGATACAAATTCAATAAAGCGGCGGGCGGGCGTAGGGTAAACGGTGGGTAAACTTAACCGCAAGTCCCTTGATTCTTAAACAAACTTCGTATAATCTCCCATTAACAAACGGCTATTTCACAGGAGACACCGCATGAGAGGGACTTATAAGAAAATTATGGGGGGGGGTAATAGTTAGCATCGCGCTGTTACTGCTCCTCGCGCCGACGCTCGCCCAAGAGACCACGCCCGAACCAATCCCACCTACACCCATCCCGACCTTCACCGAAACCCCGACACCGCTGCCCACATTCACCGAAACCCCAACTTTACTGCCAACTTTTACCGAAACGCCGACTTTATTCCCGACGTTGACCGAAACGCCAACGCCGCTGCCCACCTTCACGCCCGAATCCACTGCCGAAATTACAGGAACACCCATTGGCGGATTTCCCCCGTTGAGCGGCGAGGGTATCGTCGGTGGCGGCATTGACCTGAATGCAAATGCGCGTTCTGC
>DAOTTO010000224.1:0-4799 GCA_034437895.1 Anaerolineae bacterium
CTCAATTTTCTCAATTATTCATAAATTGGTTAGTGGTACTTTCTTCTCAACGACGCATTAAATGTTGAATCAAAAAAGGCGGCCTAAGCCGCCTCTTTTGAATATCCAACCACTTCTTAGTCGAAGATGGTGAGGATGTTGGAGAAAACGTTACCGATGGCCGGCCCAAGCAGGACGAGAACAACGATCACGACTACGGCGACCAATACGAGGATGAGTGCATATTCGACCAGGCCTTGGCCTTCTTCTTGTGGTCTGTAAAGCATGATGATTTCTCCTAAATGAATGTGATTAACTACATTGTGCAGTTGGGAATATCCTACCATCATTTTAGAGTTAAGGTCAAGTAATTCTTCTATTTCTTAACAATTCTTCCTAACTACTCTGTGTAAATCTATTAAATTTTACAAAGTAGAGGTTTATAGTCGATTTTAAGCGATAGATACTATTAGTTCTACCCATACGTTGGCCTACATCCCACCGCAAGTTCCACTAAGGCCTCAATAGTATTGATTTGTGAATGTTTGAGGAGCAGCGTCTGCCCAATGTTGAGCGCCAGACTTTCCGCAGTTGCGCGATCTGTATCATCCTCAATCCCACGCAAATCAGAGACACCCGCCAACCCGACCACACGCCGGAGCATCTTGCACCCTCCCATCCCGGCAGCATCTTGCAGCAAACGCAGCATATAATCCGCCTGATAACCTTTGGGCATATTGATCGCATCAACGTGATCCCAAATCGCCTGAAATTCCTGCTCGAACACTTTCCATAAACGAATAATCGATTCGGTCAGGTAACGGCGAAAATCTGCCTGCTGTATGGGGTCTTTAGTGCGGGTTTCGTGCGAGGCATAGCTCAAGAGCAAGTTGCCGATAACCGCGCCAATGTCGAACCCCATCGGGCCATAAAACGCAAATTCAGGGTCGATAACGACTGTTTCGTTATGGTTAATCATAATGCTGCCTGTATGCAAATCGCCATGCACCAACGCCTGCGCTTGAGTCATAAATTTCTCTTTCATTTTGGCGACTTCGACATGAACCGCTGTATTGGCTTGCATCGCCAACACCTGCGGCTCGATGGCAGGATGAAAGGCATTACGTTCCGTCGGGCGATAGGGTTCAGTGAATACGAGGTCTTCCGTGATTTTGCACAATTCAGGATTGATGAAGCGCCCGACCTGCTCTTTTTTGGTACGGTAATCCAACACAAGATCGGATGTGTAGCCGAGTGTTTTCGCCAAAAACTTGCCAATATGATCGGCGAAATGGGGATATTGTACCCCCGCGCTCAGCCCTTTTCGCATGATGATGTGATTGTCGAGATTCTGCATCACAATGGCATACATCACCGGGTCAAAGTGATAGACGTGTGGGGTATGTTCGGGGCAAAGCCGCGCTTCGATCTCTAAAGCCTGCGCTTCGATTCGGGCGCGTTCAATCGGCAAAGGCCACTCATCCCCCACCAAGCGCATGTAAGGAAGCGACTGCTTAACGACGACAGTGCGTTTGGGATCGGCCTTCGCTCGTATTTTAAAGACTAGATTCAGGTTGCCGTCGCCGATTTCTTCCGCCGTAAGGTCTTCATCGGCTGAAAAAATAGACTGCACAGCATCTAACTGTTTGACATATTCGATCACACTTAATGGTTCTAAGGGAAAATATTCTTGGGACATAAAGCGCACTTTTCCTGTTGATGTTGAGAACTCTAACTGAGATAGAGTTTACTCAACATCGCCGCCAACGCGCTACATATTCTCGCTGAGAATTCTTTGTCCCGTGTCCGCCAGCACATCTAATAGAAAGTCGAGATCGGATACTTGGGTGCGGAAGTTGACGATACACGCCCGTATCACCTGACGCTCGTTCAAGATTGTTCCGGTGATGAAAACATGGCCTTCCTGCTGCACCAACGCTAAAAGCTGGCGATTCAGATCATCCAATTTTTCTTCCGGCACATGGGGCGGCGCATATCGGAAGCAGGTGATGCTCAACGGCCCGTCAGAGACAAGCATAAAATCTGCGCGGTTACGAATACGCTCCTGCAAAGTACGCGCAAGCTCAATATCGCGGCTGATGGATTTCCGGTAGCCTTCCACGCCAATTTGCTGCATCACCAACCACAGCTTGAGTGCCTTAAAGCCGCGTGTCTGCTGGATTCCGAATTCCGCGAACCAGGGCAGCGCCCGATCATCACGCAGATAGGGCGGCAGCAGGCTAAAGGCATCGCGCATCGCTTGGGCATCGCGTACCAGCGCACACCCACACTCCACCGGAACGTACAGCCATTTATGCGGATCAAGCGCGAGGCTGTCAGCCTGTTCAATGCCGTTGTAGAGTGTATTGGCTTGATCCGAAAGAATCCCCACCGCGCCATACGCCCCATCAATGTGAAACCATAGATTTTCTTCCCGACACAACGCCGCGATTTCATCAAGCGGATCAATCGCCCCGGTGTTGACCGTTCCCGCGCTGGCGACGACACAAATCGGGCGCTTATTTTGAGCGCGATCTAGCTTAATTTGCTCACGCAAGCCATTCATATCCATGCGAAAATCGGCATCCACCGGAATATGGCGCAGGCTTTTGCTGCCAAATCCCAACAGTTCGACAGCTTTCTGAATACAGCTATGCCCTTGCGTCGAAGTATAAATCACTACTTCTTGTGATTCCGCCGCCATCCCTAAGTGCCGGACTTCGGGTATTTTTACGTGGCGCATCACCGCTAATCCGATCAAGTTCGCCACACTGCCGCCGCTGGTAAGGATACCGCCGCCAGACGCAGGGAATCGCATGATGGTTTTCAGCCAATTTAAGACGGCGTGTTCAACATAAGTCGCGGCATGATCGCCCCCAGCCACACTCGGATTGACTCCCGCCGCCAACAGTTCCGCGAGGATACTCAGCGGCGCGGCAGGTGAATTGACCCACGCAAAAAAGCGCGGACTGTTGTTGCCCATCGGATAGGGCAATACATCGGTAAAGACCCGGTCTAAGAGCGATTCGGGCGATTGACCCTCTTCGGGAAGCACTTGGTTGAAAATACGTTGGCGCACGTCATCCGGTACGGGACGACGTGCAGGGGATTCCGGTTGCGAAAATGCGGCGAGTTGTTCCGCTAAGGCATCAATCGCACGATACCCAAGTTTGCGGAATTCTTCAGGCGAAAGTTCAAGCGTCATGATTACATTCCTGGCATAGAAGACTCGGCACAGGGTAAAAGTGCCACATCCGCCTGCGTTTCGCCATAATGATTTTTCAGGTAACTGCCGATTTCAATCAGCATATCACCAACCTGCGCCAGCTTAGGCGCATAAAACGGCTGATCTTCGCCGGCTTGCAGCGCTTCCTTGACCAAGCGGTTATGGTCGCTGTGTTGCAGCAGTTCTTCGCGGCGGGACAAAATAAATGTGTGGAGTTCATTATGGTGAAACATGCGTTGATTCTCCTATCGCTTCTACGGAAGAATCTTATGCTTTTTTGTACGTATTTAGCTAGAACATTTACGTTTGACTTTAGGAGGACAATTTACTAAATTGCCGTGACATGATCCTTAATGACCCATCACTGATACATACTGCACCCACATATTCTGGCTCTAATGCGAGGTGATGCAATGTCCAGCGCTGAATGTCCTCCCCTTCAACACCAAGCAAGTGAGCCGGTTCATCTATCGAGACATCAAAACTCGCCAAGGGGCGTTTAAAGCCATCGCCTGTGGCCTTAATGAAGGCTTCCTTGCGCGTCCAGATTTTTAAAAACGCGGTTTCACGCTGCTGCTCCGGCAGGGCATACAACGCCTTCACTTCCACCGGAGAAAAATTATCCTGCGTCATCGTCGCCAGATGTGGCAGTGGACGGATTTGTTCGACATCCACACCGAGTTCGTGGCCTGATGTGAGCGCCAGAAGAACAAGATCGCCGGAATGGGCGAGGTTAAATTGCAGGGGGTGATTCAGTAAAGCAGGTTTGCCGCGTGCGCCATAAACGAAATTCAGCGATTGCGGCGGAGTTTCCGCATACCGCGCCAAAATAGTGCGGAGCATCCCCCGCGCTGCGATAAAACGCACACGCGCCTCATCTATAATGAAACGTGCCGCCCGTGATTCTTCATCGGGCGAAAGCATCGCCTCAAATTCAGCGCGTCGCGAGGTGAGTTCACTAAAATGCGCCGTCCAAATGTGAAGCGCATCAGACTCAAGCGTTAGGATGATTTCAACATCTCCTGAATGGCGCTGGCGATTGCGAAGAAATTCGGCAATTCATCCTCCCACAGCACAGGTACATTGATCTTAAATTTCGGCAGGCGCGGACTGCGATATTCGCCGTTTTCGTCCGTCAGGTGACTTATATACACGCCATTTTCATCCATTCGATAGAACAGTGCTGCTTTACGGCGCGGATCAAAAATCCAGTATTCACCCACACCGCCCTGTTCGTATTCTTCCAGCTTATCGCCGTAATCGGTGGAGGCATTGCTCTTTGAGACAATCTCGATACAAATATCCGCTGCCCCATCCATATAGGTTTCATGCAGGATGGCAGGATTGCTTTTTAAGATGATTTGTAAATCCGGTTCGCGGTTTGCGCCAACAATGGGCAAGCGCATCACAAAGGGCGCATCAATGACCACGCCAATCGGATTGAGGGCAAAATAGGCTTCAAACATCATGCGAAAATAACCGATGAGACGGTCATGCTTAAGCGATTCTGGAACCATTTTAATCACAAACCCTCTCACCCACTCATAGAAATGTTCCGAATAGTGTTCCATGTAATCTGCTTCGGAGACACCTT
>DAOTTO010000225.1:0-1511 GCA_034437895.1 Anaerolineae bacterium
GCAGTTGAACGCATTGATACAAATGCCTACTGCATCCTCATGGGGCAGATGCTTAATATGCCGGACGCAATCGCCGCCAAACAAGCTGAACTCGTCAAGGCTGCCGCCGCCTTCGGCAAAGAATAAAAGAGTTCAAAGGGCGTGAGACGAATCACGCCCTGTTAAATTATTTCGCAACCTCGCCCTCGGCAGCAAGCTCTTCTTCTGAATTTTCGCCGTTGTCCTTTTCATTACTTCTCAGGCTGCGGCTGTCCTTAAAGGCCTGCTCCACCGACTGCTGCATCATCCGTACCTGTTTTTCCCATTCGGTACGTTCTTGCTCAAAAATAAACTCCATATCCATGACGAGCTTATTTCGATGCTTAGGTTGGGCTTGTAATTCCGGCGGCAAAATTTCCCACTCGCGCAGACGCAGTTGTAGGTCGCTGGCAGCTTTATGGAAAATACCATAAGTCGCGCCGGTGGTCTGCACGTTGCTCCATAAAGTCAGCGCCACACCTGCCCCCGTCGTGATGGCGACAATCGGCGCAAATGGTGGATACAACCCCACCAAAGCCGATCCCATCCCCGCCAGAATCAGCACACGAACACTTGTGTGTCGCTTGCGTAGATAATCCTGTTCAATCCGCTCGACATACCATTTGATCTGCGGCTTGATGCGCCATTCCAAATAGTCTTCCACGCGCAGCGTACCGAGTCCGGGGTCGTCATTGCTGGTGCCGGGGCTTTCATAAGCGCGAATTTTAATCTCATCTTTGATCTCAACTTTCTCCCGCGCCCGCATGTACGGCACAAAATCGGAGGATGAAATCCGTTGATAGGCTTTTTTCACCGCGTCCATGAGTAAAGCCTGTTTTTCGGCTTTTGATTTGTCGGCATAATCGCCTGTTCCGGTACGATACAAATAAATCTGCGAGCGAATCATCTCCGCACCCACGCGATATTCAATCCAAGCCGTATTACGGGCATACTCGCCTGCATAATTCATCAGCGCGACGCTGACAATAGGCATAATCACCAGCGCGATTCGCATCACTTCTAAGATGCTATTCGCTTGATACGACACAAGGACTGCCGCCGCCGTCGCCGCGACTGTCGCGCCCAAGGTCATCCAGATCGCCCATTTGCGGATGAAGCGATAACTTTTCTTTTGATCGGTGGATACAAAGTCGTAATCCAGCAAGCCTTCCCATGCCGCCAGCAGCGCAAGATCATCATCTTTTTTGATGGAACCAACAGAGCTATTTTGTGGTGTGTCACTTTCAATAAAATGTTTCGTAATCTCATTGTTAGTCTTTTGGGGCGTAATGGGCGTGATTGTAGGCTCTTCTAATGAGCCGGCCTCTGAGGTGAGTGTTCCATTTGGGGCTACCATAAGTTGTATCCTCATCACTGGTTTAATGAAGCGGCATTTTAGGTATTGTACAGTGACATACTCCCCATGCCTAAAGGCAGGGGCTTCTGCCGTGAACGCCGGATGCCGTGCTTGACGCAGGGACTTCCACCGACTG
>DAOTTO010000226.1:0-6610 GCA_034437895.1 Anaerolineae bacterium
ACCCCCCGGCTCCCTCTCCAAGTATTGGAGAGGGGGAGAAAAACGCATCTTGAAGTCCCCTCTCCATGCAATGGGGAGGGGATTTAGGGGTGGGGTAAATGCGTGAGCGAAAGTCCTAATGAATTAATGATCGTATCAAGTGTGACTCGTGTGCCGCCAACACGAATGACTTGATCGGTATCCAATGAAATCGGTACAGGTTCGGCATAAGGGGTCGTTATCATCATTTATCCTCAAATTTAACCACTAAGGCACAGGCACATCCGGGCAGGGATCGCCCACAAAGCCGACGGTATCTGAACGAATCCAGCCCTCAATTTGGGACGATTCGCCGGAAGCATAACGGACTTGATACCACACCACGCCATTGATGCGCCGCTGCTGATAAACTTCCGCTGTTTGATCGTTCCCCAAGAAAGCAATCTGATCGCCATTGGGAGCATTCCGCACATTCACCCGCCCTGATGAACCCGTATTGATGATGACGCACAAGAACGGCGGGACATCGGTTGCCGTCGGTGTCGGCGTGACCGTTGCCGTCGAAGTCGTAGTTGAGGTTGGCGTTGGAGTAGATGTATGCGTCGGCGTAAGCGTTTCCGTGGGTGTTTCTGATGGCGTGACCGTCAGCGAGGGCGTGACCGTCCATGTCGGCGTAGCGCTGGCGGTTGAAGTCGCACTCGGTGTAGGCGTACTGCTGGCTGTCGGCGTGATGCTGGGTGTAAAAGTCGCGGTTGGGGTATTGGTCGCTGGCGGGTCGATAATCGCCATCCATTGATTGCGCGTCAGCAAAATGCCCACGCCCACCAGCACAATCACGCCGAAGATAACGCCAAGCACCTGCCACCAGCGCTTTGATTTATCGCGCCGGATTTGATTTTCCAGCCGTTGAATTTCGGGACGGCGGCCTAAAATACGGAAGGGGTCTTCGCGCATCGTCTCCAGCCACGACTGCGCCTCGGCAACGTCGCCATCTTCCAGCGCCATCTCCGCCCGTTCCATGTATCGCGCTAAAAGATCATTGACGACGCTCCGATAGCGCTCGTCCTGAGCATAATTGGTCAGGCCAGACAGCATCGAGCGTGCTTGCGACATTTCTGCGTCGAAGTTTTGCGCGATGAGAGAAGCCGCCCGTTCAATCACCTGCCGCGCCCGCTGCATATCGCTGGAATTGCCGCGTGCTTCCAACGTCAATTCGGAAAGCCGCGCATCACCTGGATCAAGCGCCGTCGCCAGTTCCAAGAGCCGCAGGGCATCGCTGCCATAAAGCAACCGCTCTTCCAACGACAGCGCATCCTTCGCTCGCATCAGGGCATTTTGCGCTTGATCGTTAAGCTGTGTTTTGATCGATGCCAGCTTGTTATTGGCTTCCGTTTGTAGGCCATTTAAGCGCTGGCTGGTGGGCAAAAGCTGGCGGACACGCGCCAGAATCGTCAGCACATTTTGTAACTGCCCCACTTGATCTTGCATCGTCCCGCTGAGAGTGCTGAGTTGCAGCGCGGCTTGATCGGCATCTTGCTGCACCCGCCGCACGATTTCGACTCGTTCCTCGGCCTGCGGATCATTGGCGACTACACGCAGCGCCCCTTCGTACTTCCGCAGCGCGTCCGACCAATTATCAGTCGCCAGCAGCCGATCCCCATCGGACAGTAATTCACGCGCCAGCGCCAAATCCTGAATATCCAGCAGCGCTTGTTCCGCGTCCTTCCAGCTTAAAATGCCGTTGCGCTCCGCCAAATCACGCGCCTCGCGGTACAGCCGTTCTGCCTCTTCATAATTGCCAGCGCGTACCAACGAATTGGCGCGGTTATAACTCACACGGGCATCAAACGGGATGCGATGATCGGGGACAACGCCGCGAATCAAGTTATCTTCAGATTTTTCTCGATATTCAAGCGCCGTCGGATTACCCGGCTGCTGCGACAAAATGCGGTTGGCAACTTCAACCGTGCGCTGATATTCGCCGGAATAATAGGCCGCTGTCAGTTCAGAGATCATCTCGTCAATATCGCTGCCGGAATAAAGCGGCCCCTGCCCCGGTACACGGCGGGGAGTGCCTCTGGTTTGGGTGCTGCGCGGATTCGGGCTGTCGTCCGTATCGGGATCATTGCGGCGGTTTGGATCGGCGCGGCGCGGATAAAGATTTTCCTCCGGCGGCGGATAGCCTGCCGAGGTCGGATAGCGCGGTGCGGACGCTTGTTCTTCTGGCGGCTCTGCGCGTGATGACGGTTGTACAGGCGGCGTTGATGATTCGCTGCTCTGGGGCGGAGTCACGTTATAGCGTTTGAATAAATCCGACACACGCCGATTGGCCTGTTCGGTACGGGCGGCGGCGGTTTGCAACAAGCCGATCACGGCCTCATCCTGCGGATTCAGGGCGATGGCTTCCGCTAGAATATCAATCGCCTCATCAATGTCGTCCTCATCGCCAGCGATTTCGATGCGGATTCGCGCCCGTCGTGCCAAGCCGCGCACAGTTGCCGCTGTGGGCGAAATCGGATTATTGAGCCTAGCCACCTCACCGAAGAAATTCTGTGCAGCGGATTCCGACGGCGTGTTTTTGGCATCCGATAATAAATCGCGGGCTTGGCGCTCAATATCGGTGACATCGCGGGCGGTATCCTCACCCGTGAGGGCGCGTTCTTGTAAATGACGCAGCCGAGTGCGTAAATCGTCGAGTCGTGCTTGTAGATCAGCCATGAAGCGAAAAGCCTCTCACATAAAAACCGACTCAAAAGTTAACCTGATTTAATACAGAGGGCAAGTGTACGTTTGGCACAATGAACAAGGTCGAGGCAAAGTCGCTGAAGTTAGGGGAAATTGCGGACACCAACAAGGGGCATAAAGGGGACGCACATCTAAGCGAGTCCCCTTAGAAGATCAGATTACGCGGCGGCCTCTGCTTGCTGTGGCTCGGCGGCGCGGGTGCGGCGCGATGATGTGCGATGTTCCGCCAAATAGTAACTGCCAATGACGAAAGCACCCGCTACAAATTGCAGCGCGACTCCCTCCCATGTTGCAAACAGTCCAAACCACTGCCCCATCCAAAATGGGATATATAAGCCCTGAATCGGCGTGATCGGCAGCCAGCCAACGGCCTGCATCACATGAACAGTATTGCCTACCATCGTCAGCAGCACGACACCGATAAAAACACCCGTAACGATCAACATCTTCTTGTAGGGCAGCCGCACTTGCAAGGTAAACGTCACCGCGCCGATGATGGCAACGCCGACCATACCCAGCGCCACGCCTTCCAAAACAGTCGGGATTCCGGCTTCCAGCACCAGCGATTGCAAGAACAGCACCGTTTCAAAGCCTTCGCGATAGATGCTGCTAAAGCCCAAAATCACGAGGCCGAGTGTTTGGCTAATCGTGACGACAGCAACACCACCGATCAAACGGCGTTTTTTGGCGTGGAAATTCGCCATCCAGCCCGTCCAATAGACTTTATGGAAGAACCAATTGGTAATAACAAGCAGTACGCCGATAGCGATCAAGCTAACGACGGCTTCCAGCCTTTCGCCATAGCGCATAAGCGCGGTCAGCAGGCCATTCGCCACCCACCACGTCAACGCACTCGCCACTAAGGCCAGCGCCCCGCCGATAATCAGCGGACGACGGAAACGTCGCGCTTCCGCAGCGCGTAAACTCGCCAGCAGTGAGGCCAAAATCAGCACTGCTTCTAAGCCTTCGCGGAAAACGATGATCGCCGCGTTGCCGACCACCGCCGCCGGAGCGCTGTTACCCGCGCCGAGGAAGGTTTGCGCTTCGGTCAAGGCGAGGCGCAGTTCCGCCAAAGTCGCGTTTACTTCTTCAACGGGTGCATTTTGACCGAGCAGCGTCGCTAATCCAGTATGTTCGCGGGTGCCTTGCCAGAATAACGTTTCTACTCGATTCGCCATTTCCGGCGCGAAGCCGCGAAGCCGTTGTTCGATACCAAATTCCAGCAGGGCATAGGCTTCTAACCGGGCGGATTCCGCCAGCCCGTATTGGGACTGTGCTGTCGCGGATTCCACTTGATCCAGCACCGAGAAAATCACATCAAAGTCAGAATCAGCGTTGGCATTTTGCCACTCAGCCGGGAGGGTTTGTGCGAGTAAGCTGTTGATTTCGTCCACCGTTGCTCGCAAGTCATCGGGATCAGCAACCGCCCGGATTTGGGTTTCGGTCTGCGCGATGAGTCTGCCGATTTGTGCCGTCGCGGTTGGGTCAAAACCGTTGAGTGTTGCTTGCAAATCATTAAACGCCGCCGCCGCCCCTTCGCGGAAGGTCAGTGCCTCTTGAATTTCAAGGTCTTTGACCACTTGACCATTCCGCACACCCCGCGCATATTCCACCGGAACGAGCGCGATAAAACGCAGCAACTGCCCGGCGCGTCGTGCTTGTTCCGCTTGGGAAAGCGGTGCAGCCCGGAACGCATCCAAAGCCGTCGTCACTTCCATCCGCGCCGTGGTATACGCATCGGAATTATCCGCCAATGCCGCCTGCATCAACGATTCAAAAGTTGCTCGGCTGGAAGTGAGGGCTTCTGCGCCGCGCTGCTGCCCATACGCCGGGGCGAGGATGCCAAAATATCCCGCCGCTAACCCGATCTCTTCCGCCCGACGCATAGAAAACGCCCGCACAGTGGCTTCATCCGCGTCCGCCAGTGATTGATTGAGGTTCGCTTGATACGTATCCAGCAAATCGGCACGGACGGCGTTGAGCGCGTCTTCGGCGTTGATTTGTCCATCTGCGAATTGATTCAGCGCGAGAGTAGCATCCGCACCAGGGCGCGAAAATTTGGTCGAGACGCGATATTCACGCAAGGGCAGCCAATTGAGCGCTGTCGCCGCGTTGTTCTGGTCTATCGCATTAAAGACTACCGCGAGGCTGCCTTGCAAAATGCCCGTCCAAATCTGCCCGCGCGCCGTCGCCAGCGCCAGCGCATCGCCCGATTCGGCAGCGGCTAAGGCAGCATCAAATTGGCTTTCCAGCGTTTCGGTGATTTGCGAATCGGCGGTTTCGATTGTGCCGGAAAGCGACTCGGCGTAAAGCTCACGCGCCTGCCGCACAGCTTCAGCGGCAGAGGCTGTATCTTGGCTCATCAGCGCACTTTGGGCATCAAATAACAAATCGCGCAGGGTGTCTCCGGCTTGCTGCGGAGTCATGGTCTGCGCGGAAACAAATGGAATCAGCACGAATAACAATAAGACACAACCCACACCCAGTATACGATTACGCCATGAACTCATTAAACACCTCGCCTTATGATTCAAATATTTTAGTTTAACCACCAAGAACACCAAGAAAGCATTATAAAAATTCCTCTTGGTGTCCTCTGTATCTTGGTGGTTCAAATGGCTTATTCCGGCAGTTCAATATTGAGCAGCGCGGCGACTTGCGCGATTTGCCCGGCGATACTCTGAGCGCGATCTTGCGCTTCGCTGCCGAAGAAATCCGCTTCTTCCGGCATAAACACGCGCCCATCCTGCTCCTGCACGTATAAATCAGACACATACGTCAGCAAATCGACCAAATCCACGCGAATTTGTTCGCTGGCGGCGGCATCCACGCTGGCGATGCTGGGACTCACGCTGTCATAAATCACAACCAGACCGCCCAAAATATCTTCAATATCGGCTAAACGGGAGATGACGACGAAATCCGTCTGGGTGGAGTCTTCACCCAAGACAAAGCGCGATTCTTTCCACGCGCCAAAATATTCGCTCATCGTCGGCACCATCACGACCAATGCCGTGAACGCATCGGTTTCGTTAGGTTCCCATGCTTCACCGGAGTCGATCAATTCACTTACATGGCTGTCGAGCGACTGCGCCATGCCGAGCAGATAATTCGCGTCCGGCAGAGTCTCGGCGAAGTCTTGGTCGCCATTTTCGTCTAAATCCGCCCACACCCCGCTGTTAAATTCGGTGCGCGTCCCCCACAGGGTACCTTCCAGCAAGCCGAAGATATTGCCCGGCTTTTCCATCACCGTACCATCAGGCAGCGTAATGCTGAAATCGGCGGCGTTTTCGGGGTCTTCTTCAACCGAAACGCCTGCATCCAAAATGACATCATATTCGGAAAGCACCGGCACCCCGGCAACGACCCCTTCAATCTGTTCGTAAAGTGGGCTGGCGGCGATCCATGACTCACGCGCTGCCGTAAAAGCCGCCGTTACCGCTTCGGCATCGTCTGCCCAAAGCGCTTCATAATCAAAATCGGCGGCCTCCGCCAGATCGTAATAGGCTTGGGATGCCTCGACCAAGGCTTCGGTGTTGGTCTTCAGTTCCGCCGCAGTCGTCATTAAATAAGTTTTGATGGCTGCAAGGTCGGCATTTTCGGTATCTTGGGCATAAACAGGTGTGATGGCGAGGAGCGCCATACCTGTGAACATAACGAGTGTAAGCGTTTTGTGAAACCGATTCACTATGAAAATCTCCCTCTTGAACATCATCGATAATGTCAAAGGTGACTTGTTGAATCACCCTAACGTTATCCGTCCAAGATACAAGACTTTCTAGGGCGTTTCCACGCCAACGGTAAAGTAAAAACTTTCACAAAGCACCATGTCATCCTTTGTTCAAAGCAAACTAGGATGTACCACTGGTTAAGTTTCGGTTATATA
>DAOTTO010000227.1:0-1790 GCA_034437895.1 Anaerolineae bacterium
CACCCCCCGGCCCCCTCTCCAAGTATTGGAGAGGGGGAGAAAAACGCATCTTGAAGTCCCCTCTCCATGCAATGGGGAGGGGATTTAGGGGTGGGGTAAATGCGTGAGCGAAAGTCCTATATTTATCAAAGGTTACTCTAAGTAATAAAAAACCAACCTTTAATAAACGAAGAATAAATTAAAAATTGGCGAATTTTTCAAATACCTTTAGTGATTTAATTTTAATAATCCTTTAAAATAAAAAGTGTCATCATTTCATACAAGGCTTAACTTTAACAAGGAGAAAACGATGATTAATCGTTTGCCCATTACCCCCAAAAACTTCATCCAACAGCAGCGGGCGCAGCTTTCCCGCATTGGATATCCCTTCATCTTTGCCAGCTTTATCGCCTTAGCAATCATCGCGGGGGTCTATTTTCTGGCATCCATCACACATACACCTTTGGCTTTGATGACCAAAGACCCGGCGACCATCAACCATACCCGCTTTTACGTGGGCTTGCTGTCTACTGCGGGTTCAATGCTCTGGACGGCAACCGTAGCCATTTGCCTCATCGGGAGTTTGTTGATTAGAGCCAGTAAAAATTCTCCGGTTGCCGCGCACTTTTTGCTCCTTTCTGCCCTCTGTTCGCTGGTACTGATGTTGGATGATACGCTGTTGCTCCACGAAAATGTTTTACCAGAACTTATCGGAATCTCGGAAAAAGCCATTTATGTTGTGTATCTAGTTGGCGCGGCGCTTTATCTTTTCTACTTTAGGCGCTATATCCTAGAAACAGATTATTATTTGCTGATACTGGCCGGAGGGCTGTTTGGCTTTTCTTTGATCTTCGATAATTTTGTCACGATGGTCGATGTAAGTACTTTTATTGAAGACAGCCTCAAGTTCGTAGGCCTCATCTTCTGGGTGCTGTACTTTTCCCGCGTCACCCTCTATGCAGTCCGCATCGCCTTCACCGGCGCACGAAATACGGTTGAATTACAAGCCATTACTGCTGAAAAAGAACGCATGAAGTCAACTGCCTCAAGCGATCATGCGGCCTAATGCCACTTTGTCATGTTTAAAAAAGCGCCATTGCTTGTGGAGAAACAAAAACCAATGCAACTGATTTTTCGTAGGGGCGAGGCACGTCTCGCCCTGATCTTATGCCCCTCAACATCACCCACAGGATAAACCGACAGCGATTGTAAAGCCCTTCTTTGGTGTGGTTTAATAGAACTGCATCAACCAATGGACGGGAACAGGAATCATCCATGTCGCGCACACAAATAAGTAATTTTCTCTTCATCTTTTTTATCCTCACACTCACAAATCTCAAAATCACCACCGCCCAAAACGACCAACCGCCGCTGGGCGCACCCCTAGTCGCCACGACTGCCGCCGCGATGGATAAAATCCTGCTGTATGATATGTCTGGCGGACGGCGTGAACTCAGTTTCGGCGCGTTTGAACATCAGGTTTGGGGATTCTCGCCTGATGGCTGCCGCGTACTTTTCACACTCTCGGAAACTGGCGGCCTCCCACAAATTTATACCGCCAAAATCGACGGCAGCGAGCAGCGTCAACTCCTGCGTTATGACGATCTCCCGGCGCAAGAATGGGGCGCATGGGAGCCGGATTGGTCGCCGGATGGGACGCGCATCGCCTTCACCATGAGTCGCGGCCTCGCCGATGCAGACAATCCCGACGCGCAAGAACATCATATCGGCTGGATTAACATGATTAATTTTGAGCCACAAACGCCCGAATTTTACAGCGTGACCGGGCGTGAATTTTCGCCGCGCTGGTC
>DAOTTO010000228.1:0-27518 GCA_034437895.1 Anaerolineae bacterium
ATTTTGATTAAGATATGCCAACCAATCGAGACAGTCTTGCCACTTTTTACCAAGCGCATCATCAGCGGGATCCACCGTCCCAATCGCCTCAGCTTCACTCAAAAAGCCGTTGATATAGCTTGGGATGTCATCCCACCACTGCTGCATCCACAATATCATCAAATCATCTGGCAGATCATGAACCGCGTTCAGGAGCGAAAAATCCGCCAACGTTTCACGAATTGCGAGGCCTTCATATTCAGTAAACAGCCGTACCGCCGGATCATTTTCTGCCACCATCTGCACGAGCGCATTTTCAATCGCTTCATCTAGCAAAATCGCCGCGTCGGTTTCGTCTAGGACGACAAAATCAGGATCGACACCCGCTTGCGCTGCGTTGGCGCGAAGCAAAGTGGCGCAAAGGCCATGAATAGTGTCAATGCGGGCGCTGTCCATCGCAGTAAGCAATTGTGACCAGCGCAGATTCTCTGTTTCTTCCAGTGCAGATTGTAGACGTTCCGTGAGTGACAAGCGCACGCGATCTCGCATTTCTCCGGCGGCCTTTTTGGTAAAAGTGATCGCCACCAGCGCGTTCAATGACCAATCAGGGTTGCGTTCCAGCAGCGCGAGATACCGCTCGACCAATACGCGAGTCTTGCCGCTGCCCGCTCCGGCGATGACAATGACATTTTGATCGTGGGTGTAAACAGCGTCATGTTGGTCAGAAGTAAAATTCATAAGTGGCTTTCGATATAAAATGAAAAATCGCTCTCAAATGCAAATTGGGTTAATCGCGCTTTTTCCGGCTCATAATGCTCATCCGGCAAAGCTGGCTGAATTCGCAGTAACGCACACATTTGCCCTCCTGCAATTTATTAGCGTGGGTGGCGAAGTCCCCCGCCCGGCCTTGCGCCAGATAGCGTGTGAGATGCGCCCGGCCTTGTTCGAGTGCTTCCTGCCCAATCGAGTCGTCCAGATGCAAATCCCCGCTGATTTTGCTATTGCTCACATGCCAGAAAAGGCCACCCGCCACTTCTTCTGGTGCATCAGGATCACTTTTCAGCAGCGTTTCTGAAGCCAACGCATAAACCATCATCTGAAAATTACGCCCTTCGCTAATTTCAGAAATAGGAATCGTGGTGCTGCCTGTTTTGTAGTCGATAATGATGGCGCGATTTTCGGCGCGGTCAATCCGGTCAATATAGCCGCGCACTTGTAGCGCTTCGCCATCATCTAACGCAATCGTCACAATCTGATCTTCATCCATACCAAAGGGGGCTTCCAATTGATACGGGACACGGGGAATATGCCCAAATTTTTTGTTGATGGGGCTATCCGCACTAAAATCCACTCGGACGAGTGATTCCAGCTTTCGCAACAATATCGCTTGTTCCTGCGTCCAAAGTGCATCCGCCCGAAAACCAATTTTCTCTGGTGCGGCGTTGAAAACATCATGCGCGACTGTACGCAGTGTGCGGAGCGCATCTTCAATATGATCGGGGGTGATCGTGATGCCCTGCCGCAGGAAATGCGCGTAAGTCTTTTCTAAAATTTCATGATTAAGCGTCCCGCGTTGGGCGGCATCCATACCTTCTTCTGGCTCTTTAATTGCCTCTAGCTTAAGTAAGCGTTTGGCGAAATAGCGAAATCCACATACCCCATAATCATTAAGCTGTGATGCACTCCAGACTTTCCCCGTACCTAATTGCCCGGCAGCGTATTCAACTAAGCGGTTGTCTTGCAAGCGCCCACTATAAAGATCATATGGATTAGTAGAAATACGACCTGCTTCAATTAAACGTCCCCTGCGGATACCCGCCCAATAAGGCGTTTTAGTGAGCAGCCAATTATATAATCCGGCTTCCGTAGGCTTGACTAAATCAAACGGCACATTGAATCCAGCGGATACCGTTAAGACAGCCTCATCCAGTGTGGCGACTTCCGCTGCTGGCACGACCTGCCCTACGCGCAAACGATCACGCTGAATCAAGTCGGCACTGTTTGTAAAAGCAATTGTAACCGCCCGCCAAAAAACACTCTCAACCCATCGCTTGCCCTCTTGCACAGTAGAACGAGAAAGCGTCAGCGACTCACGGGGTAAGCAAATTAACTCGTAGAAAAGACCATCATCAGCGGCACGCTCGGCTTGTGTTTTCAGCCTAATCCCACGCGCTCGTAAGGCACGGCGTTCACTATCCAAATAAAGCGGGTCTTCAGGAATTTGCTGTGGGAAAATCCCTTCGGATAGGCCGACAATAAATACATGCTTATGCGGCAGGCCACGCGCATCTGTTGCCGTCGTCACCAACACCCTTCCAGAGCGATTCGGATGCGAATCCACTGTCGCGCTGGCAACGGCAGCCAATAAATCCGTCGCAAAGGCTGCCCATTCTAAGGAGATGTCTTCCGCCGCATTCTCCAATGAACGCAGCAACTCCCGCGAGGTGAGTAAGCCGCGCAAAACATGCTTGAATGCTTGGATCGCCCCCAAATCACGAGTCACAATGTCGCTTCCCGCGGCGCTATCCCGCAGCCGAGCGATCATATCAACCGAATATCCGCCCTGCTCAATCTCGAATTCTTCCGACGGCAAATCAGCATCACGATTAGATTCTTGATCCTCTCCCATGAGTCGCTCTAACCAGCGGATATATCCGGCAACCGTTTCAAATTCCGGCGGAGTCACTGCTTTAAAGAATGTATCCAAATCTGCTATCAAGAACTCGGCTTCATCAACCGTCAGCAGCGGTAGTTCTTCCGCACTTTCGTCTTCGTTGAATTTGCCCCGGCTGGCCTGCGCGATAGCATCCAACCACATATTGCGCCCACCCATAACGTGATGTTGAAGGCTGATTTTTTCCAGCAGCGCGACCTGCGAATCGGTCAGCGCGGGGATAGCAAAATAAGGAGAACGAAGCGCATCCAAGACATCTCGCCGCCGAAAATCGCGCTCATGTAGACTAATGAGGCTTAATAACGCGACAACGGCTGGATTTTCTAACAGCGGATCGCCATAATGAGAGACAAGCGGCAGTTTATAGGCTTTGCCATAAGCGGCGAAATAGGCTTGATAGCGTGACCAATCACGCAGGGCGATTAAAATATCATCCGGCGCACAGCCATCCAACAAAAGCCGCTTCACCTTTCGCAGCACAGAAGCCACTTCCGAGGCCGGATCCGGCGCTTCGATCAAGTGAAGGCCGCCGCTGCTTGGCATAGGCTGGACTTTGGGCAAAAAGACCTCATCAACCAACCGCTGCAAATCATAATGACGCTCGGCGTCGGCATGACGGATATATTGGGTCTCTACCGCCGGAAACCGTTCCTCAAACAGCCGTTTTGTTTCTTCAAACCGCCGCCCAACAATCGTTTCGCGTCCGGGAACTGTCGTCAGAGTAACCGTGCTGTCAATTGCACGATCAGCGAGTAAGGCCAATAAATCAGCTTGCACCGGAGTGAATTGATCGAAGCCATCCACGAGCAGCAGCGTTAAATCGCCTGCGAGGTCGCGGTTGTTCACGAGGGCTTCCACCGCCAGCCAGCCCTGCCCCTCTTTATCGACCAGATTATACCGGCGCAGTTTATCCTGATACCCGGCATAAATCAGCGCGAGTTCACGGTCTTTAGAAGTTCTACCTGCTAAAGCAAATTCATCAGGGTAAACCCGATTCTGCTTTAGTTCATAGATAAATTCCGCCACGATACGGACGAAACCGGGTGTATGCGCGATTCCGCCAAACACAGAAATCTCATCCATCCAATACAAATCATCAATCACACGGCGCAGAACACCATAACGCGCCGTATCGGTTAAATGGCGTGGGGGCTGCCCTGCACCATCCAAAAGGCGTTGATACAAATCATAAAAATTAAAAAATTCGACATTAAAATAAATTTTTCTCGCTGGGTTCCATTCAATTAAGCGGTGACGGAAAGCATCTTCTTGGCGTTTGCTCGCCAGCAGCACCCAAACCCGCGCAAAAGGCTGTGCTTCTAGCGTGGAAATCAATTGAGTCAGCGCAACTTCTGTCTTGCCAGCGCCAACCGGGGCAAGGACGATCCGTGCAGACATGGGTTAATCCCCTCTCAAGTAAGTCGCCAAAAATGCCAAAACGCGCTGGGCGTATTCAGTAGGATTACACTGCATCAAGCCGCCATGCCCTCCACCGGGTACGAGATAAAGCACTTTAGGCTCACCTGCTGCTCCATACAAGCGTTCTGCGTGACTTACCGGGATGGTAGAATCAGCCATGCCGTGCATGATGAAGATTGGACGCGGCGCGATGTCGGCGATCACATCAATCGGGCGCACCGCATATAAATTTTCGCCGGATTGCAAACCCGTCCATTGGATAATCAAATCGCCAAAGGGGAAGCGCGGCAGGCTGCTTACATTACGTATACCATCCGCAACCACGTCAGAAAATGCACCATACGCGCCATCAACTATCAGCACCCGTGCTTGGGGAATTTCTGCCATCGCCAAGATCGCCGTTGCCCCGCCCATCGACGCGCCATACAGACCAATACGCTCTGAATTGACTTCTGTCTGCTGCGTTAGCCACGCGAAGGCCGCTTGGACATCTTGGACTTCGAGCAGCCCCATTGTGGTTACACGCCCTTCGCTCGTGCCGTGATTACGTGAATCAAATATCAACACTCCGTAACCTGCATTGAGAAAAATGGGCAGCTCAGCCAGAAAATGGGTGCGGTTGCTGCCATGACCGTGAATGAAAATCAGGCTTGCGCCGTCTGTATAAGGAGCAGGAGGAATATACCAACCGTCTAAACGCAGCCCATCCTGTGTTGTAAATGCAGCATCTTCCCAAGTCTCAACACCTAAAGTTAAAAGTGCAGCGGGATCAGAGGGTCGATGCACTGGATAGGCAAGAGAATAGGCTTGGATAATCGACAAACCACCCAACGCCATCAGCAGGCCAATAGATAGCGCTGTAATGCTAAACATTATCATATTTCGCGTATAGCGCCAGCGACTTTTCCTGCTACCCACTCCCCAAAAACGCATCTCTACTTCGTTTGCAGAAGTTTATTGAGTGCCGTGGTGGTTGGCGTATCGATCCGTTCTTTGGCTAAATAATCGCCTTGTAAACGTGTAAAAAGCGATGTCAAATGCGTGGGCGGTACTACTGGGTCTTTGACTTGTAACCGCACTACAGGGTCGGGGTAGATAAAGACAATCACCCCAAAAACCGGCACACGCTCTAGCTGATTCGCCGTTAGGAATTCACGCAGGCTTTTGATGTCGTCTACGGCTTGTTGGGTGGGGTTGGGGCGCAGCGGAACGCCACCGGGACCGCCTTTCAGCCAACCAGCCGCCTCATTAAAATACGCCCCTTTATGGGTGAGGATGCGGAAAACCAACGCACCCGCTGGTCCCACCAGCACCCCATCAATATAACCCAACCCACTCTTATTCACATTCGTAAAAAAGGTGTAACGGTCATCCAGATAACGGCTGAGTTCCCGACCTGTTTGCACCGCGTCGGTATTTTCTGTCCGCAGCGTCAGCGCCCGAATAATGATACCTGCACCCGCAAATGCTACTAAGATGCCCAAGATAAAGGCGCTGTTACGTGCGAAAAGATAGGTCGCGTAACCGCTGCTTTCTGGCGCAGTCCAAGGAAAAACAAATAACGCAACACCCACTAGTGCGAGAAATACACCAGCAGCAACGATGACACTCGCTAAAACGAGCATATTACGTGACCGACGAACCAGCGGACGCGCCGGCGAGACAACCTTCATAACGGGTTTGTCCTTCTATGATAAGGTTAGGATTTCTTGTCGCCATCCAAAGATTTGGCGACAGGAGCGGGAGCAACCACCGTCGCACGACGACGCGCAATCGTATCTTCTAATAAATTTTGCAGTTCGTTAAATTTGGGCAGCGGCTTATAGACCAATTTATCCGCGCCAGCCGTCTTAATAACGGCTCTTTCTTCTTCGGGTGTTAGTTTATACGCCGTCGTCAAGACAATGGCGACATTACCCAAAATCCGACTATGGCGCAGACGCTCCCCTACGGCGGGGCCGTTAATGTCACCTGGCAAGCGAATATCTAATAAAGCCAATTCTGGCAATTCACCCTGGAAGCGCCCATGATCGACATCATCAATCCAAGCAACAGCTTCCTCACCATCAACGAAAGCCACCCCCTCGATTCCCCAAATGCCGAACATCGCAAGCAGCACTTCGTAAATATCTGGCTCGTCTTCAACAACCATCCACGTTGACAAGATGAATCTGCCTTTCTCAGGAACTTCGATAACCTGCGTATGATTTCTGTTATCCTTCACAGCCCTATTCTAACACATCCCTTACGCCACAAAAATAATCTTATTACGAATTTTTCGCAAACGAATAGGACGATCTCGTCAGAACGGACAAAACTATAGGCTGATTAAGCCAAAGCGCGGTATACTTTAAAGATGTTTTGCGTTAGCTTGATGTAAAAGTAGGCTAAAAACGCAGCGATGACTAAACTAGACTTCACAAACAGAACAGAGACGGAGGGGGCGAGACTTGAACTGGTTAATCGCCGAAGATGAGGCGGACATCCGCAACTTGGTCGCTATGATGTGCCAAGTCTGGGGGCATACCCCGATGACATTTGAAAATGGACAAAAAGCCTGGGACTGGTTAGATATTATCGATTCCGGGCAGTATAAAGGCGTAATGCCGGATTTTGCCCTCATGGATATTCGAATGCCCGGCAAGCGCGGCAATGAAATCGCCCAACGGATACGCCGCACACGCGGTCTTTCGGGGATACCGATTGTGTTGATGACAGCTTTTGTGCTGTCCGAAGACGAAATGCAGCGGATGCGTACAGAATTTGGCGTGGATTATGTTATCAATAAACCTCTGCCAGATTTTGAGCGCCTACGGACAATTTTGCACGATATTATTGCCAACAAAGCGAGGGCTTAAGTCTGATGGACAATCCGTCCACCCCACCCTCTAACGCAGGCGAGATCAGCAGTTTAATTAGCCGCGTCAACCAGCTTGGTGCCGCCACAGAGCGCCTTTTTAGCCGCCTTTATACGGGACTGAACCGCCGTTCACAAACTGCTAACGACGAAGAGATGACCGCACGCCAGCGCCGACGCGAAGAACTTCAACGCAAAATCGAAGGTGCGAAGCAGATCAGCGCACAAAATAGACTGCTTAAAACTTCGATTCAAGAAAAAGACCTGATCGTTGACCAATTAAAAGGGATACTTTCTGGTCTTGATCTAGGAATCATCATGCAGGATAACGAAGGGCGCATCGTCTTTTTCAATAAATCCGCCCGCGACCTGCTCGGCAGTCAGAAAAATTTTTGGGAAACCGAACTGGGCAGCCTGTTTGATACTTACCGCGATGTGACCCGCACTGAATCTGAGATGGTTCCATTAGGCGATCCTACACGCATTCAGGTCAACAACCGTATCGTCGGCGCACAACTCGCAGCAGTATCCAACGACGATGGGGATCGCTTAGGGACGATGATTGTCCTGCGTGATGTCACCCGCGACGCGCTGGCAGATCGCCTTAAAGATCAATTTGTGACTGCGATCAGCCATGAATTAAAAACACCCATGACGGTCATCAAAGGCATGAGCGAAGTACTTGCCAGCCAACCCGAAGGCGCAGCGCCCAACCGCCGCTTGCTGGAAACGCTCACGCGCAATGTGGATATTCTTGATCGCATGGTGGTAGAACTGCTCGATATTTCCGAGATGGGTGCTGGTACATTCGATGTCCGTCAGGATAATTTGGAGGTTGAATCACTCATCTGGAGTATAGTCAACGGCGCGGCACCGGAAATCAAAAAGAATAAACTGTTCATTATGGTGATGACCCGCGACCTCAGCCGCCTCATCGTTTCCGGTGACGATCAACGCTTACGTTGGGCGCTTGGTCATATCCTGCAAAACAGCATCCGTTATACCGAACCCAGTGGCAACATTATCATTGCTGCCGGTCTTGATGAGGATAATCCCGCTTATATCACCGTAGATGTGATAGATAATGGTGTAGGGATTTCAGAAAAAGACCTCCCCCATATTTTTGAGCGTTTTTACCGAGGCGAGCCACGTACACTATCAGGCAAACTGCTAGACCCACGCGGCTTAGGTCAAGGATTATTCGTCGCCCGAACTGTTGCCGAAGCACATGGCGGTTATTTGCGCGTCCAAAGTGAGCAGGGGCGCGGTAGCATCTTCACCTTATCGCTTCCGGCTGTAAACCGCACCAATTGATCGAGAGTAGGCAATCGCCCATTAGTATGGCGCGTTTGCCCCAATTTTTGGCATTTATTGATAGTGCAGAACGATCTATTGTTTTAATTTGGCTTTCGTCTTTTCGCTTTCCGCTTTCAACTTTTTCCTTTCGCCTCCACCTCTACGCGCATTGCTTTTAATGCTTGCGCCGATAGGCAAGCAAACGTTACAATCTCTGCGAAATTAATCCTCCGTCTAACGAGACGTTTTCAGGAGACTTAACAGTGCCGCCTATTGGAGCATTTACATTTGTTTTACATAGCCACCTGCCCTATGCAAGGTTGGCTGGGCGCTGGCCTCATGGTGAAGAGTGGATTCACGAAGCCGCCAGCGAAACGTATATTCCATTGCTGCAAGCGCTTTACGATTTAAAAGAGGAGGGCATTAAATTCAAATTGACCATTGGCATTACACCTATCCTCGCCGAACAATTAGCAGATCCGCTTGTCCTCGACCATTTTGATCAGTATTTGGAAGAAAAAATTACCGCTGCTAAAAAAGATATGGTGTTCTTTGGCGCAAAGGAAGAAATCGCTGTCGAGGTGATTGAGGAAGTGACGGAAGGAGCCGCCACCGTTGAAGAAGCGATTGAAGCCCAGCCCGGCACAGAAAAATTCCCTGCTATACAGAAGCAAGAACCACCGCCCATCGAATCTACCGCTGACCCTCATCTCTCTTATCTGGCAGAGTGGTATAAAAACTGGTACGAGAGCATTAAACAAGCCTTTGACACGCGTTTTAAGCGAGACATAATCGGCGCATTCCGCCAATTACAAGACGAAGGCTACATCGAAATTACCACCAGCGCAGCGACACACGGCTACCTGCCGCTGCTCTCGCGGGACAGCTCTATTCGCGGGCAGCTCCAAACAGGAATCCAGAGCTATCGGCGTTTATTTGGTAAAGAGCCAACCGGAATTTGGCTACCAGAATGCGCCTATCGTCCAGCGTATGTGAACCGCGCCGGCCTCGTCCGTGCTGGTATCGAGCGCTTTTTAAACGAAGTCGGCATTAAGGTCTTTTTCAGTGAAACCCACACCATCACGGGCGGGAATCCAGTGGGTGTTGCAGCTGGAGACGTGATTGGCCCTTACGGTGATATTAAACGGCGTTACGTTATTCCCTCATCGCCGACCTATCTCACGCCGAAACGTGATGTGACCACCTACCAAGCCTATTATGTTGCGGATACCACCGATGGCGCTTCGGCTGACCATCATTCCAACGTGTCCGTTATTGGGCGCAACAACCGCACAGGTCAACAGGTGTGGAGCGCGGATTGGGGCTATCCGGGCGATTTCGACTACCGTGAATTCCACAAAAAAGCCGGAACAAGCGGCCTGCAATATTGGCGCGTCACAGGTGCAAAAACCAACCTTGCCCATAAAGATTACTATCATCCCGAATGGGCAACCTTCAAAGTTGAACAACATGCCGAGCATTTCGCACATTTAGTGGGCGATCTGCTGCGTGAGTATAGCAATGAAACGGGCGAATATGGCCTCATCGCCTCTAACTACGACACCGAACTTTTCGGCCATTGGTGGTTTGAAGGCGTGATGTGGCTCGGCAAAGTGTTGCGCCATCTGGCACAAAATCCTGATGTCGAACTGACCACCGCCAGCAAATTTGTGGGCGAACATCCGCCAAAACAAGTGCTGGTCATTCCCGAAGGCTCATGGGGCGCAGGCGGAACGCACTTTACATGGGACAACGGCGATACCCATTGGATGTGGGCTCCCATCCACGAAATCGAGGTCGAAATGGAAGGGCTTGTCGCTAAATATCTGAATCCAACCGACGACCAAAAAGCCGTTTTGAACCAAGCCGCCCGTGAGATGCTGCTGCTGCAAAGCTCAGATTGGCCGTTCTTGGTGACGACAGGACAGGCGCGTGAGTATGCCATCCAACGCTTCAGCCAGCATGTGGAGCGATACACGAAGTTGGTAGCCAGTTTGGAGGCAGGCGGCGCGGATGTCGCGTTAGCAAATGAGCTTTACGAACTGGATAAAGTTTTCCCGGATATTGATTATCGCGTCTTTGGGGCGTAGGCATAGCGATGAATGTCTTATTTGCAACCGCAGAAGCCTACCCTTTTGCCAAAGTTGGTGGCCTAGCAGATGTGATCGGGTCATTACCGAGTGCGCTGCGGCGGGAAGGGCATGATGTCCGTGTCATCATGCCTGGCTACGGCTTTATTGATCACAACAAACACAATATTAGTCATTTATTCACCTTCCCATTTGACCATCGGGAAGGCACCTCTGATATTAGTGTATACACCACAGTCCATGAGGGTGTCCCGTTTTACTTCGTCCAAAGCTGGCCGTATTTTGGGCAGGACAGCACGGTTTATACCGACTGGAATTGGGACTCGCCCCGCTTCATTTTTTTCAATCAGATTGTTATAGCTACGCTCTGGGAACTGCGTCAACGCATCGGCTGGTTCCCGGAGGTCGTCCATGTCAATGATTGGCACACCGGGCTTTTGCCTTTCTTAATTACCGAAAAAAGCAGCCAACCCGAATGGGCGCGGGTCGCTACAGTTCTGAGCATCCATAACCTCGCCTATCAAGGCGATCACATGGGCGGCTGGCTGTGGAAAGCGGGTGTGCATGGGCGGCATCATCCCAATCTTGTTTATCAAGACTTGACCGATAACATGCTCGCTATATCCATCGCTTATTCCGACTTTATCACCACCGTTAGTCCCCGTTACGCCATCGAAATCCAATATCCCTACATGGGGTACGGCTTAGATGGCCTCATCCGCACTCGTGTCGCCGATCTTTATGGCATCTTAAACGGCATTGACATAGACAGGTGGAATCCTTCAACCGATAAACTGCTTGCCGCCCGTTACGACGACACCGATTTTCAAGAAAAGCGTGTGCTGAACAAACGTCATCTGCAAGAAATCGCCGGGCTGCCAGTGGATGATACGATCCCCCTCATTGGTCTGGTGAGCCGGCTCGTGTGGCAAAAAGGGATTGACATCGCCCTCCCTGCGCTGCGCCGTTTACTCGTGGATACTAATGTTCAATTTATCGCGCTCGGCACAGGTGATGCAGTTTTAGAAACCGGGCTGGGACGACTTGGGCAAGATTTTAACTGGCGGGCGCGGGCTTACCTTCAATATGATGATGCCGTTGCACAGCATATCTATGCGGGTGCGGACCTCTTTCTCATGCCGAGTCATTTTGAGCCGTGCGGCATGGGACAAATGTTGGCGATGCGTTATGGTGCGCTGCCCTTGGTCAGAGAGACAGGCGGCCTAGCAGATACCGTCGAGAATTATGACGGTGGTAATGCAGAACGCGGTACAGGATTCGTCTTTAGCTGGGAAAAGCCTGATGCCGTTTTAGGAACACTGCGCTGGGCAGTAAATACCTATCACGAAAATAAAGAAGCATGGGCGCGGATGCAGCGCCGGGCGATGCGGAGCGATTTTAGCTGGCGTAAGAGCGCTGGAGAATATGCGGATTTATATCGCAAAGCAGTGAACGCAAGAAAATAATCTAGCCAAAAACCTTATAGGACTAGCGTTCACGCATATGAGAAAGTTCTTGTTTCGGCATAATTTATATCATTATATATAAAGGACTTACCCTATGAAAGTTAAAGCCGTTATCTTGGCAGGTGGGGAAGGCACTCGCTTGGCAACGCTCACCACCAAACGCGCTAAACCTGCCGTACCCTTTGCAGGCAAATATCGCATTATCGACTTTACTTTAAGCAATTGTGTCAACTCAAATATTTTTGATGTCCTTGTCCTTACGCAGTATCGTCCGCACAGCTTAAATGACCATATCGCACGGGGCCGCCCTTGGGATTTAGATCGCTCGTTCACCGGTGGCGTGTGGCTGCTGCAACCCTATAAAGGACGTTTCGATACCGATTGGTATCTGGGAACAGCCGACGCTGTTGCCCAAAATATGAGCTTTATCCGTCAGGGTCGTCCGGAATACGTCCTCATCCTTTCCGGCGATCACATTTATCAGATGGACTACGATGTCCTCATCAATTATCACCGCGAGAAGAATGCCGATGTCACCATCTGCACCATTCGTGTCCCGATGGATGAAGCCAGCCGCTTTGGTATTTTGGATGTGGATGATGATTATCGCGTGACCAATTTTCTGGAAAAGCCAATTGACCCACCGAGCAATCTGGCCAGCATGGGGGTCTATATTTTCAGCTATGCCGCGTTAGAAAAGATGCTGGAAATCGATCAAGCTGACCCTGAATCTGAAAAAGATTTCGGCAAAAATATTATCCCGCGCATGGTGCGCGAAAAAATGGAAGTCTTCGCCTATCCTTACGGCGGGTACTGGATTGATGTAGGGACGGTGGATGCTTTCTGGGAAGCCCATATGGATTTGCTCTCAAATCCGCCTTCGATGAACCTCAATGATCGCACATGGATTATTCATACACGAAGCGAGGAACGTCCGCCCGTGCGGATTCATCGCGGCGCGACCATCATCGACAGCTTAATTACCGATGGCTCAGTGATTGCCGATGGTGCAGTTGTGGAGCGTTCGGTATTGTCGCCAGGTGTTTATGTCGGCCCGAATGCCGTCGTGCGCGAATCGATCATCTTGAATGATGCCTACATTGAAGCGTCAGCCGTTGTGGAACGCTGCATCCTAGACAAAATTGTCGTCATCGGTCACAACGCCCATGTCGGCGATATTCAGCACATGGGTGATTTAGGGATTACGTGTGTCGGCAAGAATACGCACGTTCCAGCCGGGTTTACGGTTGGACGTAACGCCATCTTAGGGGTGGATTTACGTGCCGAGGATTTTGCCAGGTACGAAAACAAAATTGTCCCGCACGGCGCGACAGTGGGCTATAACAAGAAGAAAAAATAACGGAAATTGTGCAAATTGTGGGGGCGCAATCTGTTGCCCCCACGATATAATAGCAGCTAGATTGATTAACCCTCTGCACCGTTTGACGACGTATTGACAACCGAATTATCGCCACTAAAAGGATTCGGGACATATTTATCCGCTTCCCAGTCGTTATGCCATTCGCCGTTGACCAGATAGCGGAATTGATATTCCTTACCTACGTCCAAAGTCAAATCGAGCTTAAAGCGCCCGTCCTTCAACTTCTCCATCGGATGAGAAGTCTCGTTCCAGTCATTAAAATCTCCGACTAGAAAGACGGTATTCGCGTCCGACAACTTATGCGTATAGAAACTTACTTTATGGGATTTACCCTTATTGACCGATTTTTTCTTGAACATTATGACTCCCCTTGTGACGTCTGTGTGCATCAATTTTGATGCCAATGCAGATAATGGCATTCTAGCACAAGAAGCATCCCCAGAAAGGTGAAGTTTATCACAAACTCTTGTGCAATGTATCCAAGCATTAAAAACCTCTTTAGCGAATCAACGTTGCCAATACTTCGGACTCAAGCTATTCTAATCTCGGTATTTAGCTGGCCTTAAGGTCACAAAAATCCTGTAAGGAATCCTTTTATTATCGCTCTATTTCAAAATTCTATCCCGCTAATGGCAAAAAACTCACAGGAGTTCACCGTATGATTAAACCTGTCGCTACAGTTAATGTCGTCCCCAACTTGCCCAAACCCTTGGAACGCCTTTACGAACTGGCCTACAACCTGCGTTGGGCGTGGGACATCGACACCCATACGCTTTTTCGGCGCTTAGACCCTGATATTTGGAACAGCACCCGCCGGAATCCGGTGTGGCTGCTGGGGCTTGTTAACCAAGAACGGTTAAATTTTTGCGCGAATGACCCGGCCTTTCTCGCCCATTATAACCGGGCTTGTGCTGGCTTCGATGACTACATGGCAGCTAAGAATACTTGGTATCCAGAACACTACAAACCATCAAGCAAAGAAATTATCGCCTATTTTTCGATGGAATTTGGCTTGACGGAATGCCTGCAAAATTATTCTGGCGGTCTAGGTGTTCTCAGCGGCGATCATCTTAAAAGCAGCAGCGATCTCGGCTTACCCTTGGTGGGAGTTGGGTTACTTTATCAAGAAGGCTACTTCCAACAGTATTTGAATGCTGATGGTTATCAGCAAGAATCCTATCCCATCAATGATTATGCCAATTTGCCCGTCACACTTCAGCGTGACGAATCAGGCAAAGTGATTAAGATTACTGTTCCCCTGCCGGGTCGTGAACTCTTCGCACAAATTTGGAAGGTACAAGTGGGGCGGGTGCCGCTTTATCTACTAGATACCAATATACCCGATAACCCGCGTGAAGAAGATCGTAATTTGACAGATCGGCTCTACGGCGGAGATCGGCGCACCCGCATCCGGCAGGAAATTTTGGTCGGCATCGGTGGCATTCGTGTGTTAGAAGTCCTCGGCCTACGCCCAACGATTTGCCACATGAATGAAGGGCATTCGGCATTTTTGGCCTTAGAACGCATTCGCCAATTGATGCAAGAACAAAATCTCTCGTTTGAACAAGCCAGAGAAATCGGCAAAGCCAGCAATATCTTTACTACACATACCCCCGTCCCCGCCGGACTTGAACGCTTTGGCTTCGATCTGATTGACGAACATTTTACCGATTACTTCCGCGCTTTAGGGCTGAACCGTGAACAGTTCATCGACCTCGGACGCGAAAACATGGGCGGCTACCAATTGTTCAGCATGGCTGTGATGGCGCTGAATCTTTCTTCTGGAGCCAATGGCGTAGCACAATTGCACGGCGTGGTTTCACGCGGGATGTGGCAGTCGTTGTATCCTAATGTGCCAGAAAATGAAATCCCGATTGAAGCCGTTACTAATGGTGTCCACATGCCAAGCTGGGTCAGTGGCGAAATGGGTCAGCTTTTTGATCGCTATCTTGATCCTTCATGGCGCACAGATGAATCAAACCCTGAAATTTGGCGAGATGTAGACGGCATCCCCGACGCAGAAATCTGGCGCACCCATGAGCGCCGGCGTGAGCGCTTGGTGGCTTTTGCACGCCAGCAGCTTCGCCGTCAATTAGAACGGGCAGGCGTTTCCCAAACCGAAATCGACAGCGCGGACGAAATCCTCAATCCTGATGCCCTCACCATTGGCTTTGCGCGGCGTTTCGCAACGTATAAGCGGGCGACTCTCATCATGCAAGACATCGAGCGTTTAAAGCGCTTGTTAAACAACGAAGACCGCCCTGTCCAGATGATCTTCGCCGGAAAAGCCCATCCCCACGATGAAGGGGGCAAAGCGCTCATCCGCGAAATTTTCAAGCTCTCTCGCCAGCCGGAATTCCGCAACAAGATTGTCTTTTTAGAAAATTACGACATGCTCATCGCTCGCTATATGGTGCAAGGGGTGGATATTTGGCTGAATAATCCGCGCCGCCCCAAAGAAGCCAGCGGCACAAGCGGCATGAAAGTCATCTATAACGCAGGCCTGAATTGCAGCATCCTTGATGGTTGGTGGGCGGAAGGCTACAGCCCGGATGTCGGTTGGGCGATTGGGAGCGGCGAGGAATATGAAGAATCTGCTGCCGAGCATCAGGATTATATCGAAGGCCAGGCGCTGTATAACGTACTGGAACAAGATATTGTGCCGATGTTCTATGAGCGTGGGCGGGATAACTTGCCACGTCAATGGATCGCCAAAGTCAAAGCGTCGATGAAAAAGCTGGCACCGTTCTTCACCACGCACCGCATGATTCAAGAATATACTACGCGCTATTATGCCCCGACCCTACAGCGTGTTCATGCCATGACAACACCTGATTTGAGTAAGGCGCTGGCCTTCGCTGCATGGCGAACTAAAGTACAAAAAGCCTGGTCGCAAGTCAAAGTCGTTCAGGTGAATGTCGCCGACACGTACATCAAAGTCGGCACAGAAATTGATGTTACCGCTACAGTTCAATTGGGCGAACTCACCCCTAGTGATGTGATGGTACAGCTCTACTACGGGCCGCTGAATACACGCGGCAATATTAGCGATAACGGACAAAGCACCAATATGGAATCCGTTTCTGCCAATGGAAGTGGTTCCGACGGCATCTATACCTTCACCGCACAGGTGAAATATACCACCAGCGGAGATCGCGGTATTTCGGTGCGCGTCGTACCGAATCATGAGTTCCTGCCGACGGTGTTCCAACCCGGCCTCATCACCTGGGCATAACCCTCTTATAAAACACGCCGGGGATGGACATCTATCTCCGGCGGGTCATGTTCATAAGCTAATATGCTCCAAATAAAAAGCACGCCCAACCAATTCGGCGTGCTTCAAAATGCGTCGTTTATTGCTGCGGCTTAGCCTCGCAGCAGCGCGGGAATATCCTTCAACTTCGGCACCTGCCCTGCCAGCAAACTTTGGAAGCGGAACAACCGCCCCGCGAACCAGATCATCGCCGCATCTGCCAGCGCCATCAGCCCCATACTTAATCCCAACTGCCACAGTGGAACATCCACTACAGCCAGCCGCATCGCCATCGCAATCGGTGCGGTCAGCGGAAAGATGCTCAAGACAACCGGCGCAGTAGAATTAGGCGCGTCGATAAAAGCCGTCAGGAACAAAAACGGCAGCATCAACGGTAGCGTGAAAATGATCGAAAAGCTGGGACCCTCCGTCATCGACTGCGACAAGGCACCAATCGCGCCAAACGCAGCGGCAAAGAACAGATAACCCAATATGAAGTAGATGAAAAGCAACACCAGCGTCCCAACGCTCAAATTGATATTCTGCAAAAACGCCGTCGGGCTTTGGGTATCGCTGATTTCAGCAGCAATCCGTGAGAGTACAAACACCGTCCCTAGCCAAGCCGAAATTTGCAAAATACCGAGCAACCCAAGCGCCAGAATTTTACCTGCCAGAAGTTGAATCGGGCGCACGGACGTAATCAAAATTTCGATCAGACGGGTCTCTTTTTCCTCGATAATACTCTGCATCAGATAGCCATTGGTGCCAAACAGCGCCATTGTGAACAACCCCGCAAAGGCATAGACCAAAAGAAAATCCTGCCCTTCGTTGCGGGTTTGCCCGGCTTGGGCATCGCGCTCGAACTCGATTTTCTGGATTGACGAAGGCGTTTGCAGCCGCGCTAACAGCGCTGGATCAACCCCTTCTGAAAATTGACTGAAGATCAACTCCTGAATCGGTACAGGCGCGGCTTCAAGATTAGTCAGTGTAAAGTCTGGCAGCACCACTAACACATTGCCCGTCTCGATATAATCCGCCGGAATGACATAGTAGGCATCAATCTCGCCCACTTCCATTGCTGCTTTCGCCGCATCTTCATCAGGATAAGCCGTTATATCAGTGGCAAGTTCTCCCGGCTGTGTAAATAAGCCCGATTCATCGATGTAACCCACCTCTTTGATGCCGCCTCTGTCAAACTGAATGTCCTGTATGATCTCCTCTGTCGCATTCCTATTGGCATTGGCAGCAAATGAATTGATGCCAAAAAATAGCACAAACGCGATTACGGGAATTCCGAAGGCAGTAAATAAAAAGCCTTTACGCGCTAAATTGCGGCGTAGTTCGTACTGGAAAACTTTCAAGACATGATTCATGACGCACGCACCTCTTTCTTGGTAGGCGTTTCGGTTTGGGGCTGGCTGTATTTATACGGGTTGCCCTGTATCACGGCGATCAATTCACGTAGGCTGGGCTTCTTGCCATACATCAGTAATCCCCAACGGAAAATTTTGGCCGATGCCCACATAAAAAATAGGGTCGTCAGCAGGAGCAGCGCAATACTCAAACCCATTTGCCAAAGCGGAACACTCACAAACCCAACCCGCATAATCATCGAAGTCGGGGACGTAAAGGGGAAAATTGAAAGGACTGTCGGAATTGGGCCATTGGCATCATTCAAAAACACGGCAGTAAGATAGACCGGGATAACGAACACCAACGAGACAATAGCCGCATATTGGCGGCTTTCCGCCTCTGAATTGACGATTACGGCGACTACCGAAAGCAAACTGGCGATCAGGAAATAGCCCAAGATGAAGTAAATGACCGAGTACACCAGCATATCGACTGGTATCACTAGACCGCTCAATAAAGGAATATCCTGACCAAGCGCGATAACGACGATAATCATGCCAATCCAGATTGAAATTTGCGTCAGGCCAAGCAAGCCGAGGCCAATTATTTTGCCTGTAAGCAGTTGCATCGGTGTCACCGTTGTCACTAATACTTCGATCAAGCGATTAGTTTTCTCCTCGACCAAACCCGACATCACAAATGTGCCGGAAATTTGCATGGCGATCATGAAAATGACGACAAAAATTATCGGCATCAGGATGAGGGCTGGCAGCGATTCAGGAGTCAGTTCCCGCCCGCTATCGGCGAGGCGAATAGTAGCATTCGCCGGATCAATCAACCGCGCTGTAGGAATATCGGTATTCACTTGCGTACTCAGGTTAGCAATCAACAAATCATTGATCACATCTTCCAGATCGCTCGGCACACCGTCATAACTATATAGCTGCACCTGACCGGTAGCGATATAACTCTCTGGGATCACGACATACGCATCTAACGTTTCAGCGTCCAACGCTGCTCGTGCCGCCTCTTCGCTTTCATAAGCGACGAACAAATCGGGGTAATCTGCGGAGCGCACCTCGGCATCCAGCACCCCTGCATTATCAATCGTGCCGACTTGCTTAAGGTCATCCATTGTGTCGCCACTCGTAGCAATAGCAATCGCCAACACAAAAACAGCAATCACCAGCACGGGTGTGCCAAAAGCCGAAAACAAAAATGTCGGCTTTTTGAGATTCGTCAGATATTCTCGTTTAAGGATGAGCCAGATTTTATTCATAGACCAATTCCTTTTCCTGAGTCTGCTGGACATAATCTTCTGGCAGATGCTCACCTGCCACCTGAATAAAGATGTCGTTCAGGCTTGGCACAGCGAGTTCAAAACGGTCAATCGTCATGCGCGAATCCGCCGCAATCGCCGCTAATATCTGATTAGAGGTAGTAGCTTTGTCCATATAGAGAAATGTGCCTGTGCGGGCATTCTCTTCCACGCGGATTACTCCTGGCAAACGCGCCCAATCTCCCTCACCTTTGACGATAATGGCATGTAGGGCATACTGCTGGCGCACTTCATCTACCGTGCCATAAAGCGCCTGTTTGCCTTTATTAATCATAACGAGGCGATCAGCCATTTCTTCCACTTGCCACATTTGATGCGTACTCATAATAACAGCGCTACCACGCTCTTTCATGCGAACAATCAAATCTTTGATGACGAGCGTGTTTACGGGGTCAAGCCCTGTCGTCGGCTCATCCAAAATCAATACGTCCGGCTCATGCAGCATCGTAGCCGCAAACTGAACTTTCTGTTGATTGCCTTTACTCAATTCGCTGACTTTGCTTTTGGCGCGTTCCGCCAGATCGAGTTCTTCCAGCAGTGTCATCGCCCGTTTTTGCGCGTCACGGTTGCTCAAACCCTTGAGCGTCCCCAAATAGGCCAGCATCTCGACCACTTTCACATTGCGATACAAGCCGCGCTCTTCCGGCAGATAGCCGAGTCGATCTTTGGTTTGATCGTTTAGTGCGCCGCCAAGGATGGTGATCGTCCCGGTATCGGGCTTTATAATGTCCAAAATCATACGAATAGTCGTGGACTTGCCCGCGCCATTTGGCCCCAGCATCGCAAAAATTTGCCCACGAAAAACCTCAAAACTGAGATCATCAACTGCGCGGAAATCCCCATACGACTTTGAGACATGATTAACAACAATTGCAGAATTCGTTCCCATGCTTCGCTTACCCTCTCATTTTTATTTATAGGCACTTTAAGCACTATTTACGTATACGCATTATCGAAGGCTAAGTTGCAAGAGAATCCCTCTCTAAAATTAGCCCAAATAGGCTCAAAAATGCCATATTCAGAATAACACAGGTAAAAAGGCAAATCATGCGCGAGGCGTAAGTTTACTCTCCACAATTTGTGGAGATAAAAGCGTAATTTTGTGGATGTTATGGCGAAAACAAGGATGATCGAGGGGTTTTTGTCTTTTAATAGACCTAGGGATGCCTTGCTATATGCATCCCTAGGTAAACAAGCGCCATTTAAAGAAGCGCAAATTTCTACGATACGACTTAATTTCCCGGTGTAGCCTCTGGGGTTACTTCCAACTCAAAAACCTGAGTCGGCACAGGCACCGTCAGATCACCCAACGTATTGGGAATGTTATTATCAAGACGATCTTGCAGCACATCCGCCGTGATTTCGGCATACGTCGGCCCCAAAATGTTGAGTAGTGTCGTCACATCGCTAGGAGTTGGATCCGATGGAACGGCGCTGCGCCACAAGTCGGTACGGGTAATATCGGCAGAAGCAAGCAGTTCGGTCTGGAAAGTGTCTAAAGTGTCTGCAATCGCCCCGTCAATTTCGGTCTGATTGGCAGGACGGCTGCCTTTTTCTTCTACTTCTACCACGAAGTAACCAAACTGCGTGGTGGCAATCGGCCCCGAAATATCGCCGGCTTCAGCATCGAAAGCGGCATCAACCACTTCCGGCAAAACATCGCTGATCGAGAAAAGCTGCGTTTGGGTGGGGTCATCGTTGGGATTCAGGATTTCGCCCTGTGCATACGCGCCGCTCAACTGTCCACCACTGGCAATAAACAGTGTATCGCCGCCGCCTGCCCCACTTGGATCAATCGAGAGCTTAGCGAGCTGTTCAAAAGTCACACCTGCCCCTAACTGATCGAGGATGTACTGCGCTTGCTCCTCGGTATTCACGAGGATATGACGTGCTGTGACGAGAGGCTGCTCTCCGCCAACTTTGAACACATAAAAACGATCACTAATTTGGAACGGCCCTAATACATCGCCTTCGGCAGCACTAAAGATCGCCGTATCCGCTTCTATAGAATTGATCCGCCCCGGCGAAATAAAGCCCATATCGCCGCCTGTGCGTTTCGTAGCGGTATCCACCGAATAAAGCTGCGCCAATTCAACGATGTCCGCCCCATCACGGAGCAGATCAAAGGCAGTTTGCGCCTCATCAATCGTTTCAAACACGACAACGCCCACCTGTTTTTGTGCTTGGCGGTCTAGCACTTCAATAACGTGATAGCCAAAATCAGTCTGCACGGGGCCAACCACTTCACCCACTTCTGCACCAAAAGCGGCTTCTTCAAACGGAGCAACCATCTGACCTGCACCGAAAGCAGGAAGCTGCCCACCACGCCCCATATCTTCAGAATATTGCACCATCAAATCGTCCCAGCTTTCGCCAGCTTGCAACCGCGCCACAATATCGTTAGCGACGGCTTCATCACTAACACGAATATGGCGGGTGGTAACGGTAGCGACTTCGGTAATATTGGTTTCTGCACGAACCGCCGCCAACACAGCATCTTGCTGCGCCCGACTTAGCACCAAGGCACCAATTTCGTCTTCCGTCAGACCAGAATAAATCCCCGCCCGACGAATAAAGTTTTGCCTTGTAGTTTCGTAACCCTCCGGCGCGGTACAATCTAGAGGCGCATCGAGATTCAAGACTTGTGTCCAAGTCGTCAGCAGCGCACAATCATCGACTTCCACGCCACGCGACACGGCTTCTTGACGATAAAGGCTCTCTTCAATCATATCATTATAAGAGTTCTCTCCTGCGCCTTGGTCGTCCGCCAGACCACGTAGGAAAACGCGAAGCTGTCCGGCAATCTGGTTGTCAGGGTCGTTCACATCGAGGATACCCACCCCGGCACGATTAGCGGCTTCGGCTAACAACTCGAAATTCCGAAAACGATCAAACCGGACACGCGCCCGTAACTGCCCCAGCATGATTTGCTCGTCGCGGACGGTAGCAATCACTTGGGTTAAATCAATCCCTTCGGGGTCGGCGGGAACGACGTACGTATCGGCAAGGTCAGGCGTGGCTTCCGGGGTTACCTCTGGCGTAGCATCCTGCGCCTCAGCAACTGTGAAAACCATAAAAGTAAGCAAAAGGATCAAAATCAGCACAGCTCTTTTGCGATGAGTAGACAAGGCAATTTACTCCAGTTTGTGTATACAGACACACCATCAAAACGGCTATGAGGATAGCGCAAACCTCCTAAAACAGACACCCCGAATTCCGCCTGAATAAGAGATGATGTTAGAATATGTACCTAGACTATTTGCGTTAAAATCAGCGATAATGGTAAACTGTGTGTTGTGAAAACTGCATTTGATCTTAATCTTTGTGACCATCATTCTAAGCGTATGATAGAGTCATAGTGCAAGTATAAATTAAATCTGATGTCGGTGAGAGGAAACTTACTGATGCGGCTGGCCCGGAGGTCTGCATGAAAAAACACATTCTAGTGGTTGATGATGAAATCGGTGCACTCACTTTGATTGGTATCATGCTGGAGCGCGGCGGCTTCAGTGTGATGAAAGCCAAAGATGCGAACTCGGCGCTGGCTGTTCTCAATCAAAGTACGCCTGATATGATTATTCTCGATGTAATGATGCCAGGGATGAATGGCATTGATCTATGCCAAGTGATCCGCCAACGCGAAGAAACCGCCGGCACCCCCGTCCTCATCCTTTCTGCACGAGGCGATGCCGAAAGCGTGATGCGTGGGATGGAAGCAGGGGCGAATGATTATCTACCTAAACCGATTCTTCATCACGATTTGGTTGCTAAAGTCCGCGTTATGTTGACCGAAGTTGGGGCGTAATTGTTGCGAATAAGTGGGCTGCCGTAAGGATAAGATTTCTTGATAAAAAAATAAACTCGCTCGTACACAGCAATTTAGGTTGTTGCTGTGTACGATTTCCCATACCTTATGCTCACTGCTTGATGATCGGATGCAAATCCTCTGTCTTAAAAGACAAGCTATATGTGTGTCTGCAAAAATTAAACACTTCGTAATTCGATGTTAAGAATCTGCTCCGTAGAGCGCACGATAAATGCTGTAGTGGCTGTAGATTCGCTGAATATAGACCTGTGTAGTTTCGATTGTGATCGTTGACATAAACAGATCAGGGTCGCCGCCAGAAAGTTCCAGCCAACTAATCGCTCTCCCCGGCCCGGCATTATAGCCTGCCAACCCCGCATAGACATTATTGTCGAATCGATCAAGATTCTCTTCAAGAAAAAACGCGCCAAATTCAATGCCAGCATAGGGGCGGAATAAATCGCTGTGCTGATAATCAGGCCAATCCAGTTCATCGGCAATATAAGCGGCAGTATCGGGGATGACTTGCGTGAGTCCTTTTTCGCCAGCAGCAGCGGTAGCATTGGTGTTAAACAGGCTTTCGTGTCGGATGAGCGAAAAGATCAGCAGCGGATCCATCTCGCGCTCTTGCGCCACATTCAGCACCAAATCTCGATAGTAAGTTGGATAGCGCATACGGGCGATATAAGCGGGTGCATCTAAAGTCGTCACATTTGCGGCTGTGATGACATTCGCCGCCCCCTGCATAGAGGGTAAAAATGCGCCGAGTGTGCGGTAAAAAATCGCCAGTTGGTACGACACCAATCCGTTTTCTTCGTAAGCATCCAGCACGTCGAAAAATTCCGTCTCAGCATCCTTAAACGCACCTACCGCCCACAATTCACGACCACGCACGATGCGAGAGTCCGCTTCGATCTCTGGCGCAAGGGGCCAAAGTGGGCTGGCTTGGGTTAGGCCAAAAGTCGTCCGCAGCCAATCCTCAGCCGTCGTAATATCGGCCAGTTCATCAAAAGTGAAGATGTAGCGGGTGGGCGGGGTAAATGGCGCTCGTCCGATTACTAAATCCCCGGCGCGGGCGCTGTAATAACTATCCGGCGCGGCGGCGATGGCTTGGTTAAAAGACTCCTGTGCGAGGCTTTGCTGCCCACGTTTGAGTGCCAGCCGCCCTAATTGCAAATAAGCGTCTGCCGCTTCTGTTCCGGTTGAAGTCGCGGCAAGCTGCCCAAAGAGGCTTTCTGCGGCGGCATCATCGCCGGAATTAATCGCTGCCGAAGCTGCAATCGATAAACCACTCCGTGCTTGCGAGCTATCGGGAAAAGTTTGGGCAAGCTGCTGAAAGATGGCGCGGCCTTCCGTCGGGCGATCATTGGTCGAATGCAGATAACCCGCCCGCCACAACGCTTCCGCCGCGACTTCCGGCAGATAACCATAATTCGTAGCAATCGCCAAATAGCGATCAATCGCCGCCGTAATCTCCCCCGATAAAAAGTAGGTGCGTCCCTGTTCTAAAAGGGCTTCACCAAATAAGCGGTCATCAGGATACTGCTCCACAATCGTCTGGAAGGCCACTTGTGCCGCTTCTGGATTGCCCAATTCTCGATAAGCCCGGCCTAAAAGCAGTTGCAGTTCAGCAGGAATTTCCGCAAGTGATACTTCGCTTGTGTATTGATTAAAGGCCTCAATCGCGCCGGGATAATCGCCATAAAAATAATTGACTCGTCCCCGCGCATAAGCATCTAAAGTGCGCCCGTTTTCCAGCAGAAGACTCATCGCATCATAAGCCTGTGAGCGTGTTGGATATTCGGCAAAAATACGCTCCAACCGCGCCAGCGCCAGATCAGTATTGCCTGCGTCGAGCAGCATCGAAGCGGCGCGAAATTCAATATCGGCGCGATAAGGCGTGTTTTCCGCGATTTGCAAAATGGCATCATACTGTGCCAGTGCTTGATCGACCTGTCCGCCCGTCAAATACACTTGGGCAACTTTTTCTCGCAAGGCAAGCTGCGGGACGAGACTGCGATTGGCGTTAGAAGCCTGTCCATAACTGGTCAGCGCATCTGGCAATAAACCGAGTGCAAGCTGTGCATCCCCAATCCGTTCATAGGCATAACTATCAATAATGCCGGGACGCAGCACAAGATACTGCTGAAAATCGGCAATCGCCAGCGCCCATTCTGATGACCCTAGATAGGCATCGCCGCGCAGAAAGAAGGCTTGCGCCGTGCGAAAATCATTTGGGTAGGTGTTCATTAACGTTGTTAACGCGGAAACTGCTTCAGAGAATAATCCCTCTCGCAGCGCCGCCTCGCCTAAGTGATAAGCAGCGGCAGCGCGGATTTCAGGGGGCGCATCGTCACGAGCGAGAATCGCTTGATAGCTAAACACAGCATTTTCATAATAGCCATCTTGCAAATAACGATCCCCCACTTGCAACGCAACATCAGGCGCGACATCAGGTGTCGCAGTTGGCGGGATAGGCGTTATGGTGAGGGGTGCAAGTGCTGTAGATTGGACGACTTGCGACTGCTGACCAACGACATTATCCTGCACAGAAACGATTTGCGTGGGCTGCCCCGTGACGATAACATACGTTACATCCGGCGATGAGCCACCATTGCAAGCCGTTAAGATGAAACTGAGAAGGAAAAACCCAAAAGATTTAACGCAAAGATGCAAAGGGCGCAAAGAGATGCAAAGAAATTTATTGAAAACTTCGTGTACTTTGTGCCTTTGTGGTTCAAACATTAGTATCCCTGTGAAAATATTCATCCATCGACGGATGGCATTATCACTGCGGTTTATAGTCTATGTCAATGCTGCCAAACCACCGCTATCCCAACGGTGGGACTAAATCACCGCTTAACCAGGGGATGCCATAGCCCACAGCAAGATGTCCAGCCTCTGCCAGCGCGTGACCCAATTCTTCCGTCGTGCGGAATGTCCACCAATGATCGGCAGTCGGCAAAATGGATACGCCGAAATCCTCCACTACCAACGCGCTCAACGTCCGGCGCACCCCATCCGCCCGAATCAAATTGACACGAAAGCGTGACGGCGCACCTGATGACCATTCCGTATCGGTATAGGCCAGAAGCTGATAATCGATGTTGTGATTTTGACCATCTTCAGATGATTTGCTAAAGCGAAATTGTCCCCCCGCCCATTGAATCGGGCGTTCTTCCAACCCATAACCTGCCGCGCCATAAGCCTGCCCGACAACAGTGAGCAAAATAACGCGAAAATATTCTTGTGGCGATTGAGTAGTCGATTTCATATAATTGCTTCTCTACCCCAGCGCCAGCACCCATGAGCGTTTCTTCGGAAACAGGATATTGAGCAGCAGCAAGCCCTTGCGTGAAGCAAATGCCTCCGGCAGGATATGGTCGATTTCGGTTTCTGCGCGCCGCCCGAACACGACATCTAAAAACGTCAGATATGGGAATCCCGCATCCGTCCCTTCCTCTTCCATCTCGCCGACGACGGCATCTGTGATGCGCCCATCCCCAAAGGTGATCGTCAAACCCGTATGGTCGAAAAAGTAAACTTTGAGTTCTCCCGTAAAACGATGCGCCCCCGACCCCACTAAGCGACGTTCCAATACGGGCGCGATGTGCTTGATGAAACGGGCTAAATCGGCGACACGAATGTACCACGCATAAACCCAACGATCAGGCCGCACTAATGCCGGAAACGTCTTGCCGACCAATATATCGAGTGATTCTTCCATGCCTGTATCAAAGTAGATATAGGGAGGACGGTTGCTTTCATTGTCTTTATAACGTGCGTCTGCATATTTTTTCATGCCATACAGTACATCCATAAACGTCGCAAGATAAGAAGACTCTTCGCCGACGACGTAGCTGTAACAGGCAAAAAACTGCTGCTCATCGCTGGCACGGAGTGACACATAACCAACCCCTTCGCCTTCGGCATCGACGATAATCTGCACGTCCAGCTCAAATGGAGCGCCTTTGCTGCGATCATTCAATTCGTAGCGCCAAAGGACTTCATCGCGGGTGCAACTGACTTCAGCCGTCCGCGCACGGTATTGATCCCATACAGCGAGATTCGAGACATCGGCCTCGGTTGCAGAACGCAAGGCATATTTTGGAATATTGTCTTCAGGCAGTTTGGGAATCGCGCTAAAAGGTAGAACAGCCCGAATACCGAGATCAATCGACATGCTGTAACCGAAGCGGCGGTAATAGTGCCGGATTCCCGTAATCCCCTGCATGAGATGACCCAACGATTCGCTGCGTTCATGCGCGGCATTCATCAAAGCGCGAACCAAACCACGCTTGCGATAGGCTTTATCGGTGGCGACCAATTCCACTCGTCCCACCCCCACTTCAATATCCTCATAACGCCACGTCTGCGGAATGAGCAGCAAAGCAGAGACGATTTTTTGATCCTCGGCAGGATCAACCAAGACCCAAATATCGTCATCCGTCACAGTGGGATGTTTATCGGAGATTAAATCATCTGCCCACAGGCCTAAAGCATCGGCATCATCCTCACCCGCCTCACTAAAGGTATCTACATAAAACGCCTTTAGATTCTCCCGATCAGAAGCAATGCCTTGGCTGAGAGAACGCAGAATCAAGCC
>DAOTTO010000229.1:0-14530 GCA_034437895.1 Anaerolineae bacterium
TTTACCCCACCCCTAAATCCCCTCCCCATTGCATGGAGAGGGGACTTCAAGATGCGTTTTTCTCCCCCTCTCCAAGTATTGGAGAGGGGGCCGGGGGGTGAGGTAAGCGAAAGTCCTGAGCATAAGCAGCAATAAGTGGAGCGAATTCTCGATGTCTTTACAACATGCCATTCTAGGGATTCTCCAAAATGAGCCGATGACGGGTTATGACCTTAAAACAAAATGCTTCGACGGCACGATTGCCCATTTTTGGCCGGCAGATCAGGCGCAAATTTATCGCACCTTAGATAAATTGGCGGAAGACGGATTTTTGAACTATCAAATCACTTATCAGGAAGGAAAACCCAATCGCAAAGTTTATCGGATTACGCCTGATGGTGAAAATGAACTGAGTCGTTGGTTATTAACTCCTCAAGCCATCACGGTTTATCGTGAGCCTTTTTTAATTCAACTCTTCTTTGCGAACAAACTCGCTAATGATACCCTGCTACAATTGCTCGAAGCGCAAGCAAACTTACACCAAGCGCGATTGTCGCATTATCAACATATTCCGCTTCCGCCTTTAGGCAATGTAAAAGCAAATCGTGATCTGACGCTGCAACGCCTGACGCTGGAATTGGGTATAAAATTAGAACAGGCTCATCTGGAATGGATTGCTTTATCGAAAGAGGTGATCCGCAATCTGGAGGAAAATGAATGACCGCGATTACGGTTGAACATGTCAGTAAACACTTCTCTAAGTCAGATGGGCAGATCGCCGCTGTCGCTGCGGTTGATGATATCTCGCTGAAGCTGAATTCCGGCGATGTGCTGGCGATTTTGGGGCCATCAGGCTGCGGCAAGTCCACCTTGCTCCGTTTAATCGCCGGATTGATTCAACCGGACAGCGGACGCATCTTGTATGATAACTTGCCCTTAAGCGAAGTCCCGCTGCAAAATCGCGGCGTGGGGTTTGTGTTCCAAGAAGGCGCATTGATGCCGCATTGGGAAACAGGGCGCTCGGTAGGCTTTTTTTTGAGCCTTCGCAAACGCGAATATGAAGTGCCGGAGCGCATCGCACGTATTTCTAAGATCACTGGCATCGGCTTAGATAAGCTGTTAGATCGCCGTCCACGTCAGCTTTCCGGCGGTGAGCAGCAGCGCGTCTCCATCGCACGAGCGCTCACCCGCGATTTGAAGGTGCTGCTTTTTGATGAGCCTTTTTCAAATCTGGATGCCAAATTACGCGGTGAAGCACGACTCGAATTAAAACGCTTGTTGAACGAATTCCCCGTCACATCTATTTATGTCACCCATGACCAAACCGAGGCGATTGCACTTTCGCACCGAATCGGGGTGATGCGGGCAGGCAAGTTTGAGCAAATCGGCACGTATCAACAGCTTTATGAAAGCCCGATCAATCTGTTTGTGGCGACCTTCATTGGAACACCGATGATGAATATCTTTCCGGGCGAAATCCGTGATGGGCGGTGGTACGGAGAAAATTTCGGCGGCTATTCCCTGCGCGGCGACTTGGCGAATGGCACGAAGGTCACGTTAGGGATTCGCCCTAAGCATATCCATTTGCAGGATGGCGGAACGCCGGGTGTTGTGGATACGATTACGCCCTTTTTAGCGGAGCGCTTTAAATTAGTCGAAGTTTGGCTGGCAGGGGAACGCTGGTCATTGGCGCTGCCCTTAGACGCACCTATCGAAATGGGCAGCACCATTTACTGTGTAATTGAGGATCAAGAAGCGCTGTATTTTGACACCGTGAGGGAAAAACGGATTGGCTAACCGCTACTGCTCAAAAGTAACGAGATCGGCTAGACTTTCCAATATCGAAGGCCCAATCCCGCTGACTTCATCCAAAGCTGCCAGATTAGCAAAAGAACCATTGGCCTCACGGAAATCAATAATGGCCTGGGCAAGCGCGGGGCCGACACCCGGAAGCGTCGTTAATTCTTCCAGAGTCGCATTGTTGACGTTTATAACGCTACCGCCACTCGGTGTGGCAACTACCTGCTCGGATTCGTCGGTATCATTGACAGAAAAAACGTGAATCTGATCGCCGTCGCGCAACACGGCAACCGGATTAAGGCGCTCTAAATCCGCATCATCTGTAAAGCCGCCAGCGACATCTACCGCATCTTGAACGCGGCTGCCTTCTGGCAGTTCAGCCGTCGTTTCTGGATTGATGACCGCCCCCGTGATGTAGACTAGAATAGGTGCAGGTGTGGCGGAAGGCAGCGCAGTCGCGGTGGGCAGCGGCGGATTAACGACGATCTGCACGGGTTCTGGACGGGTGGTGAGCAGCAAAACCGCGCCACCAACAATCGCCAGCAGGACGATGATAAAAGCGATGATGACATTGCGTGATGAAGGTTGAGGCTCCATAGTTCCCCTCTAAATATCTTTGATGAGTTTGCAATTGTGCTTACTAACAAGCATATCTGAGATTTCTAAAGTAGGCTAATTTTTGCGTTAAAGAGACTTGATCTTGATGTCCTTTCCACAAGACACTATAGTAAAAAAGTTAACCACAGTTTTAAAGTCCAATCATGCAAAATCAACCCTTACGTAAATTAAGCAGTTTAACCCTCCCTTGGCCTGCCGATTGGGGCGCGTTGTTCGGCGAATCGCGCCCGCTGATTCTGGAAATAGGCTTCGGCTATGGACATTTTTTAGAGCATCTTTCTAAACAAAACCCAGAAGCCAATCTTGTTGGCATCGAGATCAGCAATGAATGTCTGATGAAAGTAGAAAACGCCATCCCGCGCAAAGGCTTAAATAACGTCCGTGTGATTTACTCCCGCGCAGAAACCGCCCTCCATCATCTATTCGAGCCGGAAACAATCAGCCAGATTCATATTAACTTTCCTGACCCTTGGTTCAAAATACGCCATGTCGGGCGGCGTTTGATGCAGCGTGATACGCTCGACGCGATGGTTAATCGCTTGAGTCCGAGCGGGATGCTTTATCTCGCAACGGACATCCTTGATTATGCCGAAATGAGCGCCGAACTGCTGGCGGCAACACCGGGATTATCCAATACGCTGGCTACGCCTTGGGAAAACGCCATGCCGGGGCGCGTCATCACCAAATATGAGCGCAAAGCCCAAATCGCAGGACGCGCCTGTTATTATTTTGCCTATCAGCGCAATGACACTCCCGCACCGTTCATCCCCGTCACAAAGGAACTAGACATGCCGCATATCGTCCTGAAAACGTTGCTCACGCCGGATGAGATAACCGCCCGTTTCAGCGAATCCGAACAAACGCAAAACGACACCAGTATCCATTTTTTGTATGCCTATCGTGGCGTTAAAACGGTTCTTTTCGAGGCGTATATCCGTGAGCCGACCATCGACCAGCGTTTGGCGCTGGTTTTGGTCGAAAGGGAAGAACATCCCGGTGAATATACGCTTAAATTGAGTTCGCTCGGTAATCCGCGCCCGACGGATGGGGTACATCAGGCCGTGGGGCTGCTGGCAAATTGGGTCGTCGGGCTGCATCCTGACGCAGCGATTCTCCAGAGCAAAGTACGAATTTTTACCGAATCGGCTTAATCAGCGGGTTGTGTGGATTCAGGCGTGACTTCTGCGGTGGCCTCGGCGGTGATTTCTGGCAGTGGGGTCGGATTTACGCCAATTCCAAGCTCAGCTAGAAGATCGCGCAGTTGTTCCAGCAGCGAGGGCGGGACAATTTCAAACGTCCCTGTTTGCTGGCATAGATCAGCCTGAGCAGCGGTTGCCGCCGTTAATTCCCAGTCGTAAACCCCCGCGCCGGGCAGTCCTTTTACATCCAGCGAAGCCATGATCTGCCGTCCGCCGGGAATCTGCACCTCAAAAGATTCGTCATTATCTCGATTGGTGAACAGCAGTCGCATTGAAATCTCAGGTCGCGTTGTTTCCACCACAATCAGCAGCAGTGTCCCATAATTGTAAATTTGCGCCGGCAGAACGCTGGCGCAAATGTCTTCCAGACTGAATGTAGGGGTAATCGTCGGTGTGGATGTTGCGGAAGGGATTGGTGTTTCTGTAGATGTGGGGGTGGGTGTCCATGAAGGCGGCAAGGTAGGACGTGTCTGTATGGCAGATGTAGGCAGCCCCGAAATGATAGTTGGGGGAAGGGGCGTATTTGTTGGCTGGGGAGTCGCCGCACAAGCGCCGACAATTATGGATACACATAATAAAACAAGCCCGATGAGGGGCTTATTACCGTAGTGTTGCAACGAAGACACAAAATATCCCACCGCAACATTAGCTTTGTAAACGTTCCTAAGCACGATCCCCTAAGCGGCGCTCTGTCCCGCTAAGTAGGCGTTGGATATTGTCCTTAAAACGATACATGAGGAGCGCAACGACACTCAGTGAGTAAAATGTAAATTCCGCCGCCATCCGCTGCTGCAAAATCAACACGATGATCCATGCCATCGCAATTGCAAAGGTCGTCAGAACACCCAATGAAACATAACGGGTACGGGCGATAATTAAGCCGCCCAAAAGCGCGGTAGCCACCACCACATAAATCGGCGCGATAATAATGAGTGTACCGAGTGCAGTTGCCGCGCCCTTGCCCCCGCGCAGTGTTCCGGTTAAAAGAGTGGCGAAGAGCGACCAGTTATGCCCGATAATGACGGCGACACCGGCAATCGTGGTAGAGGCGGCTATACTTCCAGCAGGCATAATCTGCCGTGCGATAAGAATAGCCATAATACCTTTTGCCGAATCACAAAACCAGACAAAAAGGCCCCATCCGGTGCCAAGGGTGCGGCCTACATTCGTCGCGCCCATATTGCCACTGCCGACAGCAAAAATATCAATATTTTTCATACGTCCAACTAAATAAGCCGTTGGCACAGAACCTAACAAATAACTAATTATGACGACCAGAAGCGCATCAAGGTGGTATTCATTCATTTATTTTTAACGACGGATTTACTTCGCCGTTTTGACCTCTTTCTGATCTATAGATTGGCTTTACAATTAATACAACACGCAACACCCAACAGATGTTACGCAATTGGGGTAAAATGCTAGAACACCTCTAATGTTAACCCGGTTTTAAATAAAATGGGTAAAGAAATTAAATTTTGTCGGCAGGATTTATATTTGTCATTTTCCGACTAGGGCAATCGTGCTAGAATGCACGTCATGAAGACAAAACTGATTTTATGCTTGTGTCTTATCGTGCTTCTTTTGCCTATTTCTGGTGTACTCCATGCTCAGGATGCCACTAGCGATTTAATCAACCAAATCAACAGCCTACGCGCTGGCTTAGGGCTTGCCCCTTATGGCCTCAATGGTGCATTGAGCGCCGCTGCTCAAAATCATGCAAGTTGGATGGCAAATACGGGCGAGGTCAGCCATACCGAAACCGATGGCTCGACTCCTAGTTCTCGTGCGGTGGCGGCGGGTTATAATTCCAGCTTCGTCAGCGAAAATATTTACATGGGGACGATGGCAACCGCCGATACCGCATGGGCGTGGTGGCTCAACTCCGCTATTCATTATCGCGGCATCACCAATCCAAGTTATACCGAAGTCGGCATCGGCGCGGCGACAGGTATCGGCGGCACAGCTTATGTCTTGGTATTTGGGAATCCAGCCGGCTACCAGCCACCACCATCAGCCGCCAATAATGGCGCAAATGGAGAGGCCGCAGCGCCCCCCTCGTTTGTGGTCGGCTTAGATAGCTATGGCAATATCATGCACGAAATCCAGCCGGGACAAACCCTTGGCGATATCGCGCTGATTTATGGCTACACTTGGGACGATATTCCGACGATGCTGGCTTTAAACAACTTAGGCGATGTCGATGTCCGCGAACTGGAAATTGGCGCTGTTTTTCTCGTGCCTCCATACTCAGGTACCTATACACCCACGCCAATGCAGGAAGGCACGCCTGCTCCACAAGCGGAGGTCAGCCAAGCCACGCCTGCCGCTGATGTTACCCAAACACTGGATGTATCTGCGATCTTGACCAGCGAAACGGTGCTGTTTTTTACGCCGACTGCCGCTACACCTGCGCCTGAATCCACTTTGGAAGCAACCGCCGCAGCCGTACTTGAATCCGGCCAAAATTCAGGACAGCTTACGCCTAGCTGGACGGTTGCAACTGTTACACCGACAGCGGCTTCGGTGGCGGCAGTTTCGGGAAACACGAAGGTTTCAGATCAATCGGGTGCGGCTGCATCCACGCCTGTTCAGATCATCGTGAAACGGCAAACCTCGCCGCTGCTTATCGCGGCGGTGGTGCTTCAGGTGGTACTTCTGCTCATCGCAGGCGCGGAGTTTTTGCGGCGGCGGCGTTAAGTTACACTACAAAGTGGCTAACGCTGCTCACTTTAAAGATGCTCGCCGCCGTTGACATGAATCACTGTACCTGTGATAAAACTTTCGCTGGCTAAATAGACCACTGCCCGCGCCACATCTTCGGCGTTTCCGGTGCGGCGCAGTGGTGTTCTTTCGCCCACTTCTTTCCATCGCTCGTCACTTAAATCGGCGGATTTCATCACTGGGCCCGGCAGAACCCCATTCACGCGGATATTTTCTGGCCCCAACGTTAACGCGCTGATTTCGGTGAGCATCAGTAAGCCGGCTTTGCTAATTCCATGATCGACTCGATCCACCCAAGGGCGGGTTGAGCCGTAATCTAGTATATTGATGATTGCCCCGCCTGCCGGATCATTTTCTCGCATCATTTTGACTGCCGCTTGTGTACAAAGAAATGCGCCAGTTAAATTTACATCAAGCGATTTTTGCCAGTCCTCCAGCGTTACTTCCATCAACGTCCCTTTGTTGAAGATCGAGGCGCTGTTAACCAGAATATCAAGCCGCTTAAAATGTTCACTTACTGCGTTAAAAATTGTGGCTACGCCATCGGGTTTACTCACGTCAGCCTGCACCGCAAAAGCATCTACCCCGAAGGATTTAATTTCGTGCAGCGTGTCGCGCACATGCTGATCGTTGGAACTGTTGTAATGGACGAGGATATGAACGCCAGCGCGTGCCAATTCTAAAGCGATGGCCTTGCCTACGCGCTGCGCCGAACCTGTCACGAGCGCTACTTGATCGGTTAAATCAACGTGCATAATATCTTCCTTTTACGATCTGGTTATCACTCTAGTTGGAAAATGCGCCGTAGCTAAGAAAAGCAAAAAGGACGCTCCCGAAGGAACGCCCTAAATTATCACATCCTTAACCTGCCGATTTTAGTAACCTGTAGTCGGTACTGCCAATAAGAAGAGGGCGGAAAGGGTCGCAATCCCCAACGGAACCGCCAACACAAGCGCGAAGATTCGGTTGTCATCGCGTAGGTGCATATAAAACAAGACCACCAAGAGTGCCTTCGCAACCGCGATGCCAATCAAAAAAGGAATCTTGACATCGCTGGTAATAATCTCTGCGATCAAGACTTCCAAAAGCGTCAGCGCAGCGAGCGCACCAAATACCGCTGTATATAGAGGTACGGGGTATTCCTTACCAAAAAGCACAGTTGTATCGCCGTGATGTTCGGAAGCAAGCGCCTCGTGGGGTGTCTGCGGCTTGGTACCAAAGGACTCAATCGCGTCTTGGATGCCACTGATGCCCGCGTCCCACGCTTTCGGAATGGCTTTTTCCGAAAGTTCCTCTGTTTTCTGTAGACCCGCAACAGCCGCTTCTTCCAGACCAGTGGAGTCCGATGTTAATTCTTTGGCTAATTCTTCGCCCTGACCTTTGGGGTATTCATCTGCTTTTGGGACGGAATGCGCTACAGCTTCAATTTCAGCGTCGGTTAATTCTTGCGGCGTTTTGTTTTCGTCAGCCATAACTCTCTCCTAGACCAGATAAATCAGCGTAAACAGCAAAATCCAGACGACATCGACAAAATGCCAATACAACCCGAATACTTCCACGCCGACGTAATTACGAGCGCTGTAGCGGCCTTTGCTGGCGCGGCGCATCACTTCTAAGCACCAGATCACCCCGATGATGACGTGTGCGCCATGAAATGCGGTGGGGGTATAAAAGCGCGTTCCGAAGCCACCAAAGCCGTCTGTGGTACGAGAAAGAGTAATGCTCAAATGCGAGAGTTCGTTGTATTCAACATATTGCAACCCAACGAAGATCACACCCAATACTGCCGTTACACCCAGCCATTGAATTAATCCGCGAGGATTACTCTTCTGAATTTGACGTAAGCCCATCACCATCGCCCAACTACTCGTCAGGAGCAAGAAGGTGTTGAACGTCACCAGCAAAAGTCCCACGTCTTCATGAACGCCTTTAACTTCTTCCGGCTGATTAATCCGAAAAATGACATAGACGATGATAAAAACTGTGAAGATCACCACTTCCGAGGCCAGATACAGCCACATGGCAAACTTTTGATTATCAATACTCAGCGCTTCCCGCTGTAAATCCGCCGTATGTTGGGCGTGTTCAAGACTTAACTCTGTCATAAATCCCCCTATTGTTGCTCATTAGAAACACGACGCAGCAAGGTTGCCAACCAACGTGCGCCTTGCCCCAATGGGCGCATGATGAAAGGTGGTTGTGTGATAAGCAGGGCAAAGAGCGCCGCGTTTACGAATGACAAAAGCACGCGCAGCCAGTTCGCCCAAGACGGGAAAATCAGCCACAAGCCCCCAACCAGTACATAATAAAATGCGAGATAGAGGACGACAAAAGCGACAATGAATTTGAGCGCGCTGATAACGTTGGTGCGCGTATCGCTGCTCGCCAGCGCTTTTTGTTGGATAACTTCACCAGATGCTAAGGCCAAAGCCGTATTTGATACACTTTTAGATTCTGTCACACCGCGAGAGAGGAAGAAGAAAGTACCCGCAATCGCGCCACCAGCCAGCGCTAGAGAAAAAAGCGTAAACAGGACAAATATCACCAGCAGCGTAAATTTACTAAAAAGTACAACCTCGCCGTTCCAAGTGATGAAATCCCCACTAAAAGGCACTTTGACCGGTACGAAGCCAACCGCCGCCGCTGATGCCGCAGGATCGCCAGTGGTTTGAATGAAGGATGGCCCCAAGAATGCAAAAGCAAACAAGACAACCAGCAGCGCCGTCGTCCAAGTAGCAATTTCCCACATGGAATACCCTAAGACGACAGTCGGCTGGGCTGGTGCTTCTTCAATATGATGTATTTCGGCTAACGCTTTTCCATGATCGTCCTCGCTCGGTTCATGGGCATGTTGGTTCATGCGCGGGTCAAACGCGCCCATCCCCCATACGAAGAAAAACGACACAAAAAAAGCACATGAGACAATCGCAATCTGTGGATCCCAAACCGGATTAACACTTTGCAGCGCTCGCAGCACAATCACAAACAACATACCCACGATCAAGCCCAATATCCCCAATGGGACGGCACGGGTTAAACCTGGTTGCATAAATTCCCTCCTTTGCAAGTTATGGGTGGTTAGTTATCAGTTTTTAGCGAAACATGAGAATTTTAAACTAAGCCCTAAAAACTAAGCCCTAAAAACTTATATCCAGTATAACACCGCGTAGAACATAATCCACGCGAAAGCCACAAAATACCATAACTTTACGGCAGCTTCCACCGCCCAAAAATCAAATTGCCCATACTGGCCTTTACGCGCATTTTGGTAAATCTTCATCATGTAAATGCCGATCACCAGTGCATGAAAACCATGAAAACCCGTCATCAGCCGAAAGACCGTGCCGTACTGTGTCCCTAACGGTACAATCAGCCATTCATAGGCCATAATGACGACAAACAGAGCGCCGAGTACAAGTACTGTTCCCCATAACGTTAAGAATGTCTCACGTTTATCCTGACGAACAGCTTTAAGGCCGCGCCGTGCCAAAAACACACTGGCTAATAACGCCGCCGTCGCCAAGGTCGGCAGCGCCATGCCCATTTTTTCCACGCCCGGCGGCGGCCATTGGGTATAAGAATAGCGCAACTGCCAATTGACGATAATCAGGCAAAAGAACGCCATAATCCAGCTTATCTGGAAAACGGTCATACCTGATCGCTTATTCTTTAGCGCAAGAAGCTCTTCTTTTGATAAATGCTGTTCCAATAAATTTTGCTGCATCGTTACAATAAATTCCCTAGATAATTTGTCGTAGGGGCGCAAAATGCTGCGCCCCTACAAGGTATAGAAGATACTTAATCGCCAGCAGAGGGTTGCGGCGCGACAGGCGCAGCGGGCTTGGCAGGGGCAGGCTTGGGCGCGACAGGCGGCCCAAAACGGGCTTCCATCGCGTCAATATATGCCTTAGATGCTTCTGTGCCATAACCATAAGGGTCTTCAAACGGAATCGGGTCGCCCACAAAGTTGTAAGCGGGTGGGGGGGAGGTCGTCATCCATTCGAGTGTGAGCGCACGCCAAGGGTTAGCGCTGGCGCGTTTTCCGGCAATCGTGCTGTAGACCAAGTTATAGAGCAAGATAAACGTCGAAATCCCCAGCACAAAAGCCGAAATGCTGATGATGACGTTCAAAGTTTGATATTGTGGATCGTAATACGCGACGCGACGCGGCATCCCTAACATCCCGACGATATGCTGCGGGAAGAAGGTCAGGAAGAACGAGACATAAGCAACGCCCACATGAATCCGCCCCAAGCGTTCATCCAGCATCCGACCCGTGATTTTAGGCCACCAGTGATAAATTCCGGCATAAATGGCGAACACGCTGCCGCCGTAAAGCACAAAATGCAGATGGCTGACGACAAAATAGGTGTCGTGCATGTGAATATCTACTGGTACTGAGCCGAGCATCACGCCGCTGATGCCGCCAATGACGAACATCGACAAAAACGCGAGGGCGCTCAACATGGCAGCAGTATAATGAATTTTGCCCATCCAAATGGTCGCTAACCAGCTAAAGACCTTAATGCCCGTCGGTACAGCGATAATCATCGACGTAATCATGAACGGAATACGCAGTTCAGGCGTTAGACTGGTGAACATATGATGCGCCCACACCGTAAACCCGACCAGCGCAATCGCCATGCTCGAAAGCGCAATCATGCGATAGCCAAAGATCGGCTTGCGGCTGTGGACAGAAAGCACTTCGCTCAGGATACCCATCCCCGGCAGTACCATGATATACACCGCCGGATGGCTGTAGAACCAGAAGACGTTTTGCCATAACAGCACATCACCGCCTTGCGAAGGATCAAAGAATGCCGTCCCCGCAACACGATCCAGAATCAGCAGCGTTAGCGCACCCGCCAAGAAAGGAGTCGCCAAGACAACGATGATCGAGGTAGCCAAGATCGACCAAACAAACAGCGGCATCTGGAAATAGCCCATACCTGCCGGACGCATATTCTTAACCGTCACAATGAAATTGATCGCGCCCAGAATGGAAGAAATACCAAGCAGATGGAGCGAAATTGCCCATAAGGTTTGTCCATCGGGGCTGTAAAGTGTGCTGAGGGGAGGATAGCTCGTCCATCCGGCTTCTGCTGGCCCCACAAAATAGCCTGCCAACATGAGCAAGCCCGCTGGTGGAATGAGCCAAAAGGCAAAAGCGTTCAGCCAAGGAAAAGCCATATCCTTTGCGCCAAGCATTAATGGCACGAGGAAGTTCCCAAACCCGGCAAAGATGGGAATAATCCATAAGAAGATCATCACCGTTGCATGGATACTAAACAATGAGTTATAGGCTGAGCCATTTGCCATCACATCTAGGTCAGGTGTAAGCAGTTCCCAACGAATGAGCATCGCCAGCCCGCCGCCAACAACAAAAAAGAACAATGCAGTAACGATGTATTGCACACCGATAATCTTATGATCGATGCTCCAACGCAGGTACTCACTAAAGGCTGGACGCTTCGCTTCTGCCTGCGCCCCACCAAGCGGATAAGGTATCGCTGCCATAAATAATCCTTTTTACTCACATTCCAATTACGACAAATCAACGGGTGCTTTGTAGGGGATGCAGTCTTTTTTGGCTGCACCCCTACCAAAATTTACTTTATGGCGCGGTTGTACTTTCGGCTGTCGCTTCAGGCGTACTTTCGCCACTCGGTGCTGGTGTAGCTTCGGCAGTACTTTCAGCAGAAACGCCAGCCGTTGCTTCAGCCATCGCGTCAGCCGTACTTTCTGGTGTGGCTTCGGCTGCGGCGCTTTCCTCAATCGACACAAAGTCTGGGGCTTCGGTGTCACGAATGTAATTGACTAAACCTTCCGCGTTACAAGCCGATTCACCCGTTGAAGTTTGTGTACAAAGGTAAGCCACAATCGCTTGCAAATCTTGCTCCGGCATGTAATAGGGAGCAGCAGGGTCATCATTCTGGAACACATTCATTAACGCGCCATAACCAGGGACAAGATACTCTGCTGGATGGTAAATAGAATTAGCGAGATACTGCTCCGCCGTAAACCCACTCCGACGATTATCGGCGCGATCTCCCATACCTTCCAGATTCGGCCCGGTTACGCCTGCCCAGTTAATCCCAAATTGTTCATCAACCAGTACATGACAGCCTGAACACGGATATGCACCCGAAGCCAAAATCGTCCCACCACGTAACGCGGGGTCAGGTGGCGGATTAAGGATGGTATCAACTGCGGGGTCTATAAAAGAAGCGAGATACTCTTCCTCGGTTTCGTGTACCCGGATAAACGAATACATCAGGCCATGCCCTGAACCGCACAATTCCGCGCAGACGACACGCCATTCCCCGGCAAGTGTCGGCGTAAAACGAATCTCCGTGGTACGGCCTGCCAGTAAATCCTGCTTGATTCGCATGACAGGCACCCAGAAGGCATGATTTACGTCGGCGGTGGTCATTTCCATCTTTACAGGCTGACCGACATAGGTATGGAGGATACCAGAACTGATCGGCCCCTCGATGCGGCCTAGCGGGTCGGTATATTCAAACGTCCAAGCGAAACGTGCGCCACGCGCGACGACGGTTTGTTCATTATCGCGTACTTGGCGAATATCGACCCATACGCTGTAACTGTAGATTACCAACACCAGCACGATAACGGCAGGGATGGCCGTCCAGATCAGCTCTAGTAAGGTATTGCCATGAATTGTCGGGCCATCGCTCATATCATCCGGTTTAACACCGAAGCGCAGCACCGAATAAAGCAGCAGCCCCTGTACCAACAGGAAGATTGCGCCACCGATGCCCAATAACACCGTAAATAGGGTGTCAATCTGTTCGGATTCTGCCGAAGCCTGAACAGGAAAGGCAGAGGGGGCAAGTTGCGAAATTAACAGACCACCCACCACAATCAGCACCCCGCCGACGGCGATTGGGACAATCATACTCGAGCCGCTTGATCGGTTATTTAAATCCATAAAGTATCCTGATAATAACTTACAGAAGGCTAACAAACTTTAGGCGTTTATTATACCAAACGGCCTACTAAGATCGCTAACACAAAAATGGGTTTGTTTGTGCAGTTTTACACAAGTAATATCGCCATTGTATCCCAAACCAAGGGCTTTGACAAGCAAATCTAAACCCTATCGGATTAGAGTTCCTGTTTCCTAAAAACTTCTCAATCTTTATCAATCTTAGAGCAAGATGAGATATAATACAGTAAAATAGACGTTGATAAGCCGTTAAGTAGTGCGAGTTATGCAAGGAAATCACACATTATGGAAAAGACGGAAAAAGCCAAACGCGCTGAGGAAAAAGAACCTATTCCGCCAAATGGGAATGGAACCCCAGTCGCCACCGTTCCAGCAGTGCCTGTCATTACAGAACCTGCCCCTGCTCCCGCCCCTGCCGCACCCATCTTAGTCGCAGCCCCCATCCCTGCACCGGCATCGACTGCGCCACCTCCGGCTCCTGTTGTGAGTGTAAACTCTGCCTCAAATAGCAATCTGCTGGTACCCAAAGAAATTTGGCCTCCGCCGATCTACATTGATGCAAATGCGTCCGAAAGTGAACGCTATTATATGGAACACCGTTGGTATTCCCAATGGAGTTACTACGATAACAAAGCCAGCGCCGCAAAAAAACAATATCACCGCTATCAATTAATCGCCGTCATCGGCGCAGGCACCGTAACAGCACTCGTCGGCCTTAGCCCCATTGCCACCGATATTAACGCACGCAATGCCCTGACGGTACTGACTGTGTTGTTTAGTTTGGCAGTGACTTCCGCAACCGCGATTGAGGCCGTCGTCAAGCATGGCGATGCGTGGCGCAATTACCGTAGTGCAGCCGAAGAACTGAAACAAGAAAAATCGCTCTATGACGTAAAATCCGGCGCGTATCGTAAATCAAAAAAACCATTCTTACTCTTTGTAGAACGCAGCGAAGAAGTGATGGCGAAGCAAAACGGAAGCTGGGCATCTCTCAGCCGGGACGATCAAACACAGCAACCACAAGGTGGTACACAGCCCGTTCCCGCGCCGCGTGGTGCTTCTGGTGACGACGACGACGCTGGATAAGTTCGCTCATAAACGACAGGCCGCGTACTGCGGTTGCGGTCTGTTCTGTTTAGCGTGTTGAAGATGGAGACGGCGTGATTGAGTCTAAAGTGGATTGAAAAATAATTTGCGTCGTTTGCCAGTCGGATTCTGGCGCACTTAAAAAAGCGTAAAG
>DAOTTO010000230.1:0-3671 GCA_034437895.1 Anaerolineae bacterium
ATGCGCTCGGCATTGACTCCGATGGGCATTTCCTCGTCGCCATTAATTCCACCGCTGGTGAAGCGGGCGCAGGTCAGGTGATTGGGGTGGAAGCAGATGACTCTGAGGAAACACCCGAAAATCCCGAAGCAACTGAAAGCGCCGGATAAGCCGAGCGCGTGAATAAACATAGAACTTAAGCAGTTAAGGTTATATCTTCGTAGGGGAAGGTCTGAGACTCTCCCCTACAAAGACGACTGCTATAAGTAAATTTTGCGATTTTGCTGCACCAATTCTCCAGCCACATTTTACATTTGCATTACAACCCTGAGTGTTTCCTGAATAACTGCACTGAAAATCATCCAGAGCCATTATTATTGCCGAATAGCTTCAAACAACTTTACATGCAATTATCCTTGGAGGGAACTTTATGTCGCAGCGGAATTGGATTATTTTAGCGGTGGTCGCGCTTTTCTCAGCCGGAATCGGCGGCGTGGCTGGCGTTTTAATTTACAACCAAGTCGTCGGGGGTGACGATACACCCAGCGAAGCCATCAGCGCCCCAACACTCGATGTTAATGCTGTCCCCACTCAGTCGGCGAATCAGCTTTCGACCCAAATCGCAGAACTTCAAGCCCAAAATGCGACTTTACAAGCCGCCGTCGCCGAAGCTGGGAACGCTCAATCTGCCGATACGGGTGTTATGGATGATATGGGGACATTGACCGCCGATAACGCCACGCTGCAAGCGCAAGTGGCTGGCATGAGTGAAGCGACCAGCGAGGCGCAAGCCGTTCCCGCTGAACCGACGGCGGCGACAATCGAGCCAACCGCTGTTCCGGCAGAAGCCGCCACCACCGCGCCGGAAGCATCAGCGGATGCACGTTCCTTATTCCGCATCGTCTCGGAAGACTCCGAAGTGCGCTTTCTCATCGACGAAGAATTATTCGGCGATCCCGTTCAGGTCGTCGGGCGGACGAATCAGGTCGCAGGCGATATTGTGGTCGATTTTACCAACCCGGCATTATCACAAGTCGGCACGATTCGCATCAATATGCGGACGCTGGCGACAGACAACGAATTCCGCAACAACGCCCTCCGCGCTCGTATTTTGCAGTCCAGCCAAGACGAGTATGAATTCTCCGACTTTGTGCCGACTGAAATTACCGGACTTCCAGCAAGCGTGACCAGCGGGCAGGCGTTCACCTTCCAGCTTACAGGCGATTTAACCGTGCGCGGCGTAACCCGTTCCGTGACTTTTGAGGTCACGTTGACCCCTGTTTCGGAAACACGCTTGGAAGGGTTGGCAGTTGCACAAGTCCTCTATACCGATTTCAACCTAAGTATCCCCAATGCGCCGGGTGTGGCAAATATCAGTGAAGAAGTGGGTTTAGAAATTCAGTTCTTGGCGGAATTGGTGGAAGGCAGTTAAATCAGAGTTAGGCAGGTAACAAAGTAAATGCGGAGATCGCAGGAATTTCCGCATTTTATAAACGCGTTTCTTGGGCTATCTAAGCCTAACTTAGTGAAGTTGTATTATCTTTTGGGGAGTGGCTATTTGGGTAGGTGTAGGGAAGCACCGATGTATGCTTCCACCGGAGCGCCACACAGGTCGCTCCCTATAGTATCCCCATTGTTTTAGCCACTCCCATCTTTTGTATCTTGTTGACCTAACTCTATCTCGATCAATTCGCCGTCATCGGAGATCGCAAAACCATCCGAATTCAGTTTGCGCGGTGGCGAAGCAAGCGGCCTATGTAATTCCCGTTCACGTTTGCGTCATTCTTCTGCGTCAGGATCAAAAATCTCTTCTAACCCAAGCGTGACGATTAAAATTATCGCGCAAATCAACCCTACCACCATCCCTAAAAGAGGCGAAACGGTGATGGTCGTTTCATAAGTCGATGAGTCATCCCAACTATTGAGAAGTGGACTAAGCGCTTCTAGGAATATTACCCCAAAGACAAGCAGCAAACATACAAGGATCACCTTCTGCTGCCGCGATGTTCGCATCAATTCGAGGGTCACGACCAATCCAATGAGAGGTGATATGCAGTAGGTCAGATTCCACGCCCATAGCCCCACCGCCCATACAACCGCTAAGGCGATGATGCGCCATTTCTGAAACAAAGGATCGAGGATGTGTAATATCAGCCCAAGCGCAAAGCCGCCTAACGCGCCGATGATAGGCAGCAAGATCATCATTTCGCTGCCGAAGCCAACCTCATGGCCGAATAAGACCGAGATGGTGCCATTAACGACGACGAATCCCGCTACAGCGCTAAAGAAGAGGATAAAAATTACTAAAAAGATGGGCTGAAGGGGGTGCATTTTCCGTGCCATAATCTTCATCCTGCTTGGTTAATTTTCGGGTTTCACCTAATTATAATATCACGACTGTACCTAAATTTTGCGTTTCCGCGATAGCTAGAATTCGCGCCGCGACAGCCGCATCCTGAACCGCGCTGCCGACGGATTTAAAGAACGTAATCTGTTCCGGTGAAGTCCGCCCTGCTTGTGAGCCAGCGGCGACTTCGCCAATTTCGACCACATCCGCTTCGCGCAGCATCCCACGATCACGCGCAATGATGAGATCACCCGCCTCCTGCCATGCACTAGCGCGATGGTCGATGACAACCTTCGCTCGTGAGACAATCTCCGCCGCAATCTCCTGCATATCATGGCGATACGACCCTACGCCGTTGATATGCACCCCCGGCGCGACATCCTGCAAGCGCACAACAGGTGTGCTGCTGTTGGTCGCCGCGACGACGACATCCGCCCCGATTAAAGCGCTGTGAGCATCGGGTATGGCGGTAATTTTTAGGTGATAGAGCGCATGAAGTTCTTCCGCAAGGACTGCCGCGTTATGCGGACTGTAAATGCGAATCGTCTTGATGGGACGGACGGCGCACACCGCCGCGATTTGCGTCCGCGCCTGCACCCCTGCGCCGATCACGGCCAAAATCGACGCATCAGGCCGCGCCAATAAATCCGTCGCTAATCCCGAAGCTGCGCCTGTGCGGAGCGCCGTGAGCGAACTGCCTTCGATTAACGCTCGGACTTGCCCGGTTTGGGCATCAATCACCAACACGCTGCCCATCACAACGGGAAGACCTGCCGCCGCGTTTTCAGCGCAAACGGACACAATTTTTACTGTACTAATCGGTTCCCCGCCTATATAAGCAGGCATGGTCAGGGTTACGCCACCTGGAATCGGCAAAGCAGTACGGACGGGCATTTGGGCTTGACCCGCCGAAAGCGCGACGAATCCCACTTTTACAGCCTCAATCGCTTCGTTCATACTCAGGGCGCGGTTTACATCGGCGGCGCTAAGGATTCGCATCGGGGACACCTTTCTGGATTAAGACGCACAGAATAGTCACATTGTAGAGAATCTTGGCGAACTTGGCGACTTGGGGGAGTGGCTAAAGTCAAGGGTAAGCGAATTGCATGACATGGGCAGAATAGTCAGGATAAGTTTGTTTGTGAAGTTGGCGACGATTCCAAGCATAGACAAACAGCTTGATCGTCGGGCAAGCCGGGTGAGATAATGACAGAGTTCAGCGTTGTCGTCTTCAACCCGATAGGTCTGGCTTTTATCACGTAAAGCGATATGAATGCTCGGATTATATCCTAATTAACCTGAGTTTCGGACAGTGTTTTCATTCGATGCCCACCCCTAAATCCCC
>DAOTTO010000231.1:0-3161 GCA_034437895.1 Anaerolineae bacterium
TTTAGGACTTTCGCTCACGCATTTACCCCACCCCTAAATCCCCTCCCCATTGCATGGAGAGGGGACTTCAAGATGCGTTTTTCTCCCCCTCTCCAAGTATTGGAGAGGAAGCCGGGGGGGTGAGGTAAGCGAAAGTCCTGCATTTTCATCTTTGGGTCTTTCGTGCTTTCATAGGGACACGGCAATAAACCTTCTTTATTATCTACCGCCTTAATTTCTTTGCGAACCTTTGCGAACCTTTGCGTTCTCCGCGTCTTTGCGTCGAATCTTCTACTCCGCTTTGGGTCTCTTGTGCTTTCATACACACTGCCCTTCAATCGCTTTTATTCGCCCACAATCGCCAGTGCGATGTCCTTCACTTCATAAATCCGCAGCTTATCGCGCCATAGACTCGCATCAGCATAGATCACCACTTTGCCGGGGGTCTTTTCGATGCGCTTGATGTTGGCTTCAACGTGTGATTTGTCGCTGTCGGAGAGGATTTGCCCACGATAGCGCCAGACGATATTGTGTCCGCCGGGGACAGACTCGCTATCCACCTGCGCGAAATGCGGATTCTTGAGTCCGTCGCCCAAGCGCGTTTCAATCGCATACGCCTGCATCGCTTGTAAGATCGTCTCCACGCCGATGCTGCCGGGCATCACGGGGTCTTGATAGAAGTGATTCTTAAAGAACCACGCCTCTGGATTGATGATGGTATTGGCGTAAGCATAGCCCTGCCCATACTTGCCACCGCCAGGGACGATTTTGATCTCGTCGGTGAATTCAAGCTGACCATTCGCCAGTCGCAGGAAGCCTTCACCAAACGGCTGATGCGGATTCACTTGAATAATCTGATTCGGCGCAAGTTCAACCGTATCAATCCAGCGCGGAAGCTGCTTGCCTTGATCGAGTCCGGCTTGGCTCGCCAGCGATTCTTTAGTGAAGTAGCCGAAGGTCGCGTCGCCCTCATAAAACAGCAGGTCGCCGTCGTACATCGCAAACGTGAACTTCTGAATGATAATGCCCTGCATGACGGTGCTGTTGACTATCGTGACTTGATTGGTGATCGTCCGTCCACGCATATCGCGGTCATGAATCAGGCGGCCTTGTCCGTCGAGATTGCGGAAGTAAAAATCAATCTCCGGGAAGTCCAGCGTCGGGCCGTGATACGCCGATAAAAAGCCGCTCGGTTGCAGCGCGATTTCCATATACACCGAGTACGGCATAATCGGATAGGGATTATCACGATAAAACCATTCGTCTACCGGGACATCATATTCGGCATGGATGCGCGTTCCGGCGACGGATTTATAGCGCTCGCCTAGAATATCCACCCCCCGCGTAATTAGCAGCAGATCGCCATTCGGGATGCGCGGCGCACGTTTGCCGTCGTAAATGGCGTAGTTTTCGCCATAACAATTCGCCACACGCCCAATTGCAAACTGGTTGATTTTGCCATGGTCATACAACGGCGTAATCCCCGCCAAGATTGACGGTGAAGGCGCTGGATTAGGCAGGGGGATTATCAAACCCCCATCCCCAACCCTTCCCCCGGAAACGGGTGAAGGGGACAGGTCATCGTGTACATTGGGAATCGCGGCTGTAGATGCACTGTGCGGCGCTCCTATAGTTGCGGCGCTTATATTTTCTCCCTCTCCTTGTGTACGGGGAGGGGGCTGGGGGGTGGGGTTCGCCGCTCCCATCTCGATCAACGCGCCCATCTGCCGCAGACCGTCGCGCCGCGCTTGCAAAAATGCGACATGAGCGCTGTGGAGGGGTGTCATAGTCGGAATATTGACCTCACCCCTAAATCCCCTCTCCGACGCAGAGAGAGGGCTTAAGGGAACCAGATCGGGCTTCTCCCCCTCGCCAATTTGGAGAGAGGGTAGGGGGGTGAGGTCAAATTTCGCCCTATTCGCATCGTTCACAATCGCGGCGTAAATATCTTGCCCGCCGAGCCGCACAGTACGAATCAGCGATTTCTTGCCATTCGTTTGGGCTTGCTGCGGCAGACTAAACAGCGGCGCGATGTCCAGCGGCACACGATGGCTGATGAGCCGCGCCAGCATTTTGACAATCGACGTGCGATCATCCGAGCCGAGATTATCAATCGAAACCGCTATATGCGGCTGTTCGCCAAGCGTCTCATCAATCCAACGGGCGCAAGTCGAGCGCGGCCCCAATTCGATGAAGACTCGTGCGCCGTCGGCATAAGCGCGTTCAATCAAGCGCGGGAAATCAATTTGCTTACATGCCATGCGCGAAATCGCACTGGCGACTGTCCGGCGTTCCAATTTCAGCGGCGCGTAATCCGCCGCCGAGTAAAAAATGACCGGGTTTGTAGGGGCGACTCGCCGAGTCACCCCTACCGATTCCATGTTTACGGGTATATCGTGCAGCTTATAAAACTCGCCATACTCGCCCATCATCGCTTCGTTATGGATGACGACATCAAATGGCGCACGCATACTCTCGCCGCCGACACTCGCCAAAACGCGCTGGCAGGCCGCCGGATCGCCTGCGATCATCACTTCTCGCGGGGTATTGATGTGCGTCATATAGACTTTGCTCTCCCGCGCCACCGCCGCCCGTACTTGATCCGCCGCAGTCGCGACAAAATACGCCGCCCAGAAGTCGTCAGTTTTGACATCCGGCGCGATCCCCCACGCCTCGCGCACAGTATCCATCGCTCCTGAAAGCCGTGTTTTGAATAATGGAGACTCATGAAGCACAGCGCTCCCGGCATCGCCATCTTGCCACACACCGAGTCCCCACATCATGCTGCCTTCGCCCAAGCTATAGCCAAAGGCTGACTGGGGCGCGATTTTGAAAATATCCTGCATGATGCGCGTGTAGATGACGGCGAAGCTCAGGCCGCTTTCGACCATCGCCACCGCATCCGCTGCCAGCGCATTTTTCATGGTATTGGTCAGTTTGGGATTGGGTTTTTCTAAGCTGCGCGGATAAAGCAGGCGTTCATGCACCGCCCCGCCCACATCAGATTTGACCTCGTGCAGCGCGTCATAGAGATACGGAAACAGATGGAGCAGGTTATAGCCGAGTTTGGGATAGCTGTTGAATGCGCCGGGGTAGACAAACGCCACACCGCCCGACTGCCCGACTGGACGGGCTGTAAAAGTGCTGCCTGATGGAGTCGAATAATCGCCGCCGGAAGCCAG
>DAOTTO010000232.1:0-6388 GCA_034437895.1 Anaerolineae bacterium
TCGATCAATCAAGCCGGGGAAGAAACAGGTGTTGGAATGCTTGGCCTGCGTGATGATGGCACCCAACGACGGGCATGGATAACGCGGCTCGGTGTTTTGCCAGAGCGACGCGGGACGAAGGTGGGACAGTTCTTGATGGAAATGCTGCTGGAACATGCGAGTGGGCGGCGTTCACATCTGATTCAGCTTGAAGTCATCCTCGGCAATGCGCCAGCGTACCAACTCTTTCATAAACTCGGTTTTGTCGACACCCGCGAACTCCTTATCGTCCGCCGCCCACCAAGCGCCCACGAAGCCAATGCCAACTTCGATGCCGCGAATGTCTCGCAAATTTCCGACGACGAGATTCCCTTCTACCTCAAACTACGTGGGCCCAGCGCGTCATGGCTGGAAGAAACGCCCTCGCTCCTAAACGCGGGTAGTATGCGCGGCTTGCGGGTAGAAACATCCGACAGCCAACGTGGTTGGATTTTATTCCAACGGACACCCTTCCAACTCACGCATTTTGTCATCAGCCCCGACATTTCTTCAGAACTGGCGGAAGCGCTGATTTATCACGTCCATAAAGAGTATCCGATGCAGGACACCAAAATTGAAAATTTACCGATTGATTCCGTCAATTGGCCTGCTTTCCAGAAAATGGGTTATATGGAGGTCTTCCGCCGGGTAGAAATGTTCCTCACGTTGGAATAATCCCCCATCGAACTGTGGTAGCGAGGCTGTCCCCAAAAATATATAATAGGTGGTGTATCATTTTGGTTAAAATTCACAATCGGATAACACCATGCCCGATAGTCAGTGGTTTGAACGCGAGGCCAAAGTCTCACTCAATCGCATCTTGCCCCATCTTCTGCCCATCTTAACCGCTGCCGATGATGACCGCACCCATGCCGCGGCTTTTCTCGCACGCTTAGAAACACACTTCCCGACCATTTTTACCTTACTGTATGAACTTTATGGGGATCGCTACGATTTTTTCTATTTTCTGGAGCGGATTCTGCTCACAGCCGCCCGCATGTCTGCCGAGCGTCCCCCCGAACTGCGGAACTTAGACCAGCAGCGGGAGGATGATCCACACTGGTACAAAAGCCAAAAAATGATGGGCGGCGTGTGCTATGTTGATCTCTTCGCAGGGAACTTAGACGGCATCCGGCAGAAAATCCCGTATTTTAAAGAACTCGGCCTGACTTACCTTCATCTGATGCCGCTGTTTCGCGCACCGGAACCCAACAGTGATGGGGGCTACGCTGTGAGTGATTATCGCCGCATCAATCCCGCGCTTGGGACGATTGGGCATCTCAACGGGTTAGCCACAGAACTCCGCCACAATGGAATCAGCCTCGCGGTAGATTTTGTCTTTAACCATACCTCCGATGAGCATGAATGGGCGCTTAAGGCGTTGGCGGGTGACGAAGAATATCAAGACTACTACTTCATGTTTCCAGATCGAAAGCTACCCGACCAATACGAGCATAATTTGCGCGAAATCTTCCCTGAACAAGCCCCCGGCAGTTTCACCTACCGCGCCGATATAGATAAATGGGTATGGACGACGTTCAACAGTTTTCAGTGGGATTTAAACTATCGTAATCCTGCTGCCTTTGACGCGATGTTGGGCGAACTGTTATTTTTGGCGAATCGCGGTGTGGAAGTGCTGCGCTTGGATGCAGTGGCCTTCATCTGGAAGCAGTTAGGAACACCGTGCGAAAGTCTGCCTGAAGTGCATACGATTATCCGTGCGTTTAATGCGTTGGCTAAAGTTGCCACCCCCGCGCTCATCTTTAAGTCCGAGGCGATTATCCATCCTGATTTGGTCGCCACTTATATCGATGTAGATGAATGCCCAATTTCTTATAACCCGACCTTCATGGCGCTCATTTGGGAAGCGCTCGCCACCCGCGAGGTCAAACTGCTGCGCCATTCGATGAGCAAACGTTTTGGGATACCTGAAGGCTGCACCTGGGTGAATTATGTGCGCGTACATGATGATATCGGTTGGTCATTTGCCGATGAGGACGCACTTGAAATCGGCATCAACGGGTTTGCTCATCGTCAATTTCTAAATCAGTTCTACAGCGGCAAGTTCCCCGGCAGTTTTGCCTGTGGCGTACCCTTTAACTTTAATCCGGTCACGCTCGACATGCGGATTTCGGGTACAGCCGCATCGCTGGCGGGGTTAGAGCAAGCGCTCAACCTGAATAATGATATATTCGTCGAACATGCCATCCGCCGCGTCGTGATGATCCACAGCCTGATACTCGCGGCAGGCGGAATCCCACTGCTTTATTTAGGGGATGAAATCGCCACGCTCAACGATTACAGCTATGAAAACGACTCCGCCAAAGCCAATGACAGCCGTTGGGTGCATCGTCCACGCTTCAATTGGAATCGGGCGGAACTACGCGAAGATGGCGCGACCATCGAAGGCCGCATTTTTGGGACGCTGCAAAAATTGGTCAACCTCCGCAAAGTCACACCTGCTTTAGCCGATGGCGATACATCCAGTACAACCGTCTTTTTCGACACACAGAATCCGCACGTACTAGGATTCATCCGTAACCAACAGATCATGATTTTGGCGAATTTCTCCGATTTCGCGCAAGAAATCCGGCGCGATGTACTCGCCGCCTACTGGCATATCCCAGCGGCGGTGGTCGATCTTATCACGAGTAATCCACAAGCCATGACCGACACGCTTAGACTTGAACCCTATCAATTTATCTGGTTAGAAGCTGCTGGCACAACACTTGCAGATTAATTCGGCAGTCCCCACAGCCTTATACTACTATCACCGCCGGCGGACGCTAACATGGTTCCGTCGGTGGTGAATTCCAGATCAAATACCCATCCGGCATGGCCTTCTAAAACGGTTAGCTGCTGCCCGCTTTGAACATCATAAAGGCGGATCGTGTTATCGCGTCCGCCCGTAGCGAGGAGCTGACCATCAGGACTGAAACTTACACTGAAAACATCCCGCCCATGTTCGGTCAACGTCTGCAAAATTGTTCCAGTGGCTACCTCCCAAATATGGGCAGTATTATCTGTGCTGCCAGAGGCCAAGCGTGTACCATCCGGGCTGAATGCAATCATCCGTACTTCTTCGCTGTGACCACGTAAAAGGCTATGCTGGCTGCCTGTTGCGACATCCCAAAGGATAATCAAACCATCCGAGCCAGCAGATGCAAGAAGTAATCCATCTGGGCTAAAAGCCACGCTCAACACCCGCGCTGTATGTCCGTTAAGGACGCGCTGCTGCTGGCCTGTCGCAACATTCCAAAGTCGCACGCTTTGATCCTCGCTGGCAGAGGCAACAAGCTGTCCGTCGGGGCTAAAGGCGACATCGCGCACTAAACTTGTGTGTCCTTGCAAAATGCTGATTTGATTTCCGGTGGTCACGTCCCACAAAATCACAAGGCCATCGCCGCCTGCCGAAGCTAAAGTGGTGTTATCAGGGCTAAAATCAAGGCCATAGACAACATCGCTGTGAGCTAATAATCGCCGCTGACTGCCATCACTCAAGTTCCATAAATAAATTGCCGCATCGCCACGCCCACCCGCTAACCAAGCGCGATTCGGACTAAAAGCGACGCTCCGATAGGGTTCGGTATCTGCGCTGCTCTGAAATGTATTGAGTTGTCCCATAGCGTTAGCGTTCTGCGGATTGAGCAGGGATGTACCAACTGTTATAGGATTGATCTGAGCAATAGCGGTGATACCAGGTATGGGCGTGACCAGCGGTGTAAGTTGAATAGATTCGGCTGTAATTTCAACTACCTGCGTAGGGGCAGCGCCAACCGCATCATTCGAGTCGTTGTTACCATCGAGCAGCGATTTTACGGCAAACATCAAGATGATAATCACGACTGCCAACAAGACGACCCCAATGCCTGCGCCAACAATAAATGAGTCGTAATTATTGCGCTTAGGCGCATTTTGGTTTCTTGGCTGTGGTATCGCAACCGCTTGCGCTGGAGGGTGATACTGATCCTCCTCTGCCTGAACGGGCGCAACTTGAGAAACAACTGTTTTCGCAGGCTGCGTGAGTTGCATTTCAGGGACAGCGGCAGAACGTACTGTATCGGCGCTGACGGGTTCGGGCGTTGATGGTTTTTCTACAGGAATCGCAGGAAGCTGTGAAGGTAATTTAAACGCAAAAAACTTTGTTGACATTCCTTCAACACCTTGTACAGCCGAGTTAAAGGCTCTGGAAAATTCGCCTACGCTGGTATAGCGCTCTTCAGGCAGTTTTGCCAACGTTTTATCCAAAACATGCGCCACTGCTTCTGGAAGATCAGCGCGAAAATTTTGGGCGGAAGGCGGCGCTTCATCAAGGTGGCTGTACATCAGGGCATGATAGGTTTGTCCATCAAACGGCATCCGTCCTGTGACCATTAAATAAATCACCACGCCCAACATGTATTGATCTGTCGCCGACGTAAGCTGCTCATCGCGCCATTGTTCAGGCGGCATATATTCAGGCGTACCGAGGGTCATGCCTTCCTGCGTCAGAGAAATGTTACTCTGCAATAAACGGGCAATCCCAAAATCGACAAGGTAAGCAGCACCCTGTCCATCAAACATGATGTTGCTGGTTTTAATATCGCGGTGAATAACGTGGCGCTCATGAGCATAATCCAATGCGCCAGCGATTTGTTTTAACAACTCTGATGTTTCACCCAATGCAGGCAGCGTGTTCTCATGATGCAGGCGAAAATCAAGACGCTGCGCTAATGATCCACCCGATAGCAAGCGCATGACAATATAATTCAGGCCTTCGTGCGTACCGTAATCATAAATAGGCACAATATGGGGATGTTCGAGGGAAGCGGCGGTACGTGCCTCTAGCATAAAACGCTGAAAATGATTGGGTACTTGTCCCAATTGTTCTGAGAGGATTTTAATGGCGACATGACGATCTAGGCTGGACTGATAAGCATGATAAACTGCGCCCATCCCACCTGCGCCTAGCAGTTCGCGCAATTCGTACTGCCCAATGGTTTTTCCTGAAAGCTGTTGAACGTCCACTTTTTTCCTCTTTGCTAAGATTGATTGCCATCTTAAAAGGTGATCTTGGAGGCAAAAGTGGGCGAAAAGAGTAAAGTGATCGGGTTGACGGGCTGAAAATACAGCACGTATCGTCGAATGGTGAAGTCTGCCTCTCAATACGAGCGGTATTATACAGAAACATAATAATAGAAAGATTAATCGCTCGTGCAATTATGACATTTATATCTCTTCTTTAAATCTTGGCGATCCTTGCACTTTGTAACCCTACATCGCTTATAATGACTCTGATAGAAGTTACGCAGTTCAGCAGTATTTTCCGTAGGGGCGACGCGCGCGTCGCCCCTACAAAACCAATCAACCGCGTAAGTCCTATCTGAATAACTTCTTTCAAGAAGTCGGTCTATTTCACAAAAAGGAAATGATGGCTCATGCGTAAAAAAGTCGTCCTCATCACAGGCGCGAATGGCGAAGTCGGTCACGGATTGATTCGGCAGATGAACGCGATGGAGGACGCGCCGCAGATTCTCGTCCTTGATGTGCGGGGGTTGGATGAGCCGATTCAAGGACTGGTCGATACGGCGATTGTGGGCGATATTCTGGATACGTCGCTGCTCGATATGCTCATGAGCGAATACGAGATCGACACGGTGTATCATCTCGCCGCGCTGCTTTCTACCCATTCCGAGTTCCGCCCGGAATCAGCGCATCGTGTGAACGTGCAGGGGACGATCAATCTGTTGCAACTGGCGATTGAGCAGGCTCGTTGGCGTAATCAGGCCGTCAAATTTATTTTCCCCAGTTCGGTTGCCGCTTACGGAATGCCGGATTTAGCGACAAAGGCCACCGTCCCGCCCGTGAAAGAAGACGAATTCACCAACCCGACTACGATGTACGGCTGCAATAAACTCTACTGCGAGCATCTAGGCCGCTACTACACCTCGCATTATCGCCAGCTTGCCGTCACCCGTGATGAATACGGTGTGGATTTTCGCTGTGTGCGCTTCCCCGGCCTCATCAGCGCAACGACACTCCCTGCCGGAGGGACGAGCGATTATGCACCGGAAATGCTCCATGCCGCCGCCAAAGGTGAACCGTATGCTAGCTTTGTCCGTCCCGATACCGCGATGCCGTTTATGGCGATGCCGGATGCCATCCGCGCTTTATTGAATCTCGCCGATGCGCCGAGAGAAAATCTAACACGCGCCGTCTACAACGTCAGCAGCTTCAGCCTGTCAGCGGAGCAAATCGCTGATCGTGTAAAAACCGCATTCTCCGGCGCACAGATCACATATGAACCTTCCGCTGGACGGCAGGGCATTGTCGATAGCTGGCCTGCCGATATGGACGATTCCACCGCCCGCCGTGATTGGGGCTGGCAGCC
>DAOTTO010000233.1:0-21919 GCA_034437895.1 Anaerolineae bacterium
GTCAATTTTGAGCCGGTGCAGCCCAGCGGATGCCCCAGCGCAATCGCCCCGCCGTTGACGTTGACTTTTTCCGGGTCTAATTCCAGATTACGGATAACGGCTAAGGCTTGCGCGGCGAAGGCTTCATTCAGTTCGACCAGATCAATATCTTCGATCTTCATGCCTGTGCGCTTGAGCAGTTTCGGCACAGCGGCAATCGGCCCCACGCCCATAATTTCCGGGCGCACACCTGCCACATTAAAGCCGACAAAGCGCATCAATGGAGTCAGCCCCAACTGTGCCGCTTTGCTTGCTTCCATCACGATCACCGCCGCCGCGCCGTCGCTCAAGGGACTAGAATTGCCTGCCGTGACGCTGCCGCCGTCTTTAAACACAGGCTTGAGTTTCGCCAAGCCTTCAACCGTCGTCTCACGGCGCAGATGTTCGTCCTCAGTCAAGGTGGCGGTATAAGTATAGGGTAGACCATCTTCACCAATGATGGTTTCTTCGATCTCAAATGGGATAATTTCCTGCGCGAATTTACCGGAGTCCGTCGCTGCTGCCGCTTTTTGATGGCTGCGATACGCGAACTCATCCATATCGGCGCGATTCACATTGAACTCGCTCGCCACACGCTCGGCAGTCAAGCCCATGCTCATATAAACGTTGGGGTCATTTTCCGCCATATACGGATTAGGACTCAGCCGGAAGCCCGTCATCGGCACGAGCGACATCGTTTCCGCCCCACCCGCGATAATAATATCCGCGCCGTTAGCAATAATGCGTTCCGCTGCCATCGCAATCGATTGCAAGCCGCTGGAACAAAAACGATTGACCGTCTGCCCCGGAATATCGACAGGTAGCCCCGCACGTAAGGCGATCACACGGGCAAAGTTCATGCCCTGGCTGCCTTCCGGCATGGCGCAGCCGATAATCACATCATCAATCTCGGCGGGGTCAAGTTTGCCATCGGTCTGGCGCATCACCTCCGCGATGACGGCAGCCGCCATTTCATCGGAACGGGCGTTTTGTGTCACACCTTTTTTTGCCTTGCCAATAGCGGTACGGGATGCAGCGACAATAACGGCTTCTCTCATGAGGATTTATCCTTTTTATATGAACTATTTTCGAGATAGGTCTATTTTATAGACGTAGTGAACATCAAATAATCTACTCTACGTTAGATTATAATTTGGCATATTGTACCGCTATAAAAATTGGGAAACAAGCAAAATATATTGCTCAATCAGGCAATCGTATGAATAAATCAGCGATTGTCTCTTATGCGTCTGAAATCAATACATCCGCTGCCAACCAAGATCGAGCCGTCATAGCAATCACGTCAAGCGCATCATGGCTGCCCATGTCTTCACCCTTTTCAAAATCGCCTTCGATTTGCGCCATTTGATTTGTAATGTGGGCGAAACAAATCACATCTTTTTCTTTAACTTGAGCAAAAGCATAAAGGGCGGCAGCTTCCATCTCAACACCAAAAATATCCGCCTGACGCGCATACTCAATCGCCTCGGCAGTCTCACGGAAAGGCGCATCGGTTGTCCATGTCGCCCCTTGTAAAACCCGAACCGATGCATTGTCAAACGCCCCTTTTAAATGATCCAAGAGCAGCGGACTTATCAAACTGTAGGGACTGGGCGGCAAATAATGATAGCTCGTTCCCTCATCACGTAAAGCACGATCTATCAAGACAAAATAAGGCGGTTGCCCCATTGGGACGATCTGCCCTGCGGAAGTCATGCTGATAAGGAGTTGGCAACCCGAAGCAAATAGTTCCTCGGCAACCAGTACAGCAAATGACGCACCAACAACATGCGGAACGATGCCATAAACGATCCCTTCACGGGTAAACGTGTAGAGTTTCGTATGATAACATGCCCAATTTGCGTTTAACGTGGCCTGATCTGTGGAAACGAGATTGTAAGCAATATCCCCATCGGGGTCGAGAATACAGATTAGTGGAATATTGCCTTCAGCAATAGATTTTTGCCGCCGTGCTTCGCGCAGCATGTTTTCTGCAGTGAAGACCGATGGAGACTCGTAGATTTTGTTGGAAAGAATAGGCGGCTGCATCTTTGAGTTAATCACCGACTGCCCTTCATCTGACAGTAACAGTAAACAAATTTCTGCTCGGTGTTCCAAGGGGTCATGTGATTCTCATTTAGACTGGCAACCAGTTCAAAATCATCACCAAAAATGTGATGAAGCGATTGCGCGTCGTAGCGATTTGTGGTGAGGCCGCTGCACTGCTCTGGCCCATCGACAGCAAAGGTTGCCACGATAATATGTCCGCCGATCTTGAGCGCACGACGAACCTGTGCAACATAGCGGTGGCGCATTTCCGGTGTGGTCAAAAAATGGAAAACAGCCCGATCATGCCAGACATCATAGGTTGCTTCAGGAAAATTGGCCTGTGTAATGTCATCGGCAATGCATGTTATATCTTCAGCTTGTATGCCGAGCCTTTCACGGACAGTTTGAAGGGCTTCAGCGGAAATATCCAACAGCGTCAGGTTTTGGTAGCCGAGTTTAAGCAGGTTATCGGCGAGGGTCGATGCACCTGCCCCCACATCAATGATTCGGGCAGATTTTGCAACGCCAGTTTGGACGATAAGATCGAGCGAGAGGCGGGGATTTTCTTGATACCAGCTCACATCAGTAGGTGATTTGGTCTGAAAAACCTGTGACCAATGGGTTTTATAATCCATTCTCGCCCCTCATTTAGTTTACGTTGAGGGCTATTTTATCACAAATCAAACCGCATCGTCGTCGAGCCTGTAAAGCCCATCCAGCGGGTGAGCAACCCATAATATTCTGTTTTGGTGGCAACGAACCCCATCCGCTCATACAACCGCCGTGCATCTGGGTTAGTATCTACCACATCCAGCCGGATTGTTTGATAAGCATTTTTTTGCGCGAATTCAATCACGGCATTGAGCAGGCGTGTGCCAATGCCATATCCGCGCATTTCCGAAGTGACGGCGATGCCATCCATCAGCAGTTCGCCCGTCTGATACGGACGTGAGAGCAGAAGGCGTAACGCATGGCGCACGCGACCACTGAACCAGCCAAATTCCCTGACGAGTGTGTCCTGTCGTATTTCGATAAAATGCCTATTATTGTGCTGAATCCCAACCAGCCCCACCAACCGATCTTGATGCAGCGCGACGATGGCCTGCTGCTCATCAAGATCATGCTGCAAAACAGCCACCGCCGTTTCGGGTGATTTCAAGATGGGGTTCAGTTTGCGTCGGAAGGCATCAAAATAGATTTTAGCCGCCTCGTGCCGTAAATGCTCTGGCAGCCCAACTTGAATAGTGGTCTCGTCCATCTTATGCCAACACCTTAATCGTCTCGCGTTCTTTCAAGCGCATTTGTAGGCCATTTTTCGGACGCAGTGTAATCAGCGTCTCCGTCATAACCATTTTCCCTGGTGCGAGCGCAAGGCTGTAACGTTGGGCGATGGTCGCCAGCAGCAAACACGCCTCCATCATCGCAAACGACTGGCCGATGCACACACGCGGCCCGCCGCCAAAGGGAATATAGGCGTAACGATGTTTCGCGCCGCCGCCATTTGCAAACCGTTCTGGCATAAAACGTTCCGGCTCATCCCACCAACGCGGATCCCGCTGGACACTATAGCTAAGGACGTTCACTACGCTGCCTTTAGGAATATCGTATCCAGCGACGTTGGTATCTTCGGTAGAAATTCGACTTACACCATAGGCTGGCGGATAAAGCCGCATCGACTCTTTAACCACCATTTCGGTATAGGGCAAGCGGCGCAAATCCGCCAATGTTGGCGGTGTGCCTTGCAGCACGGTGTCCAATTCTTCATGCAATTTGGCTTCGATTTCGGGATGCTGCGCCAGCAAATACCATGTCCAATTGAGCGCATTGGCTGTCGTCTCATGTCCGGCAAGGATGATCGTCACCGATTCGTCGCGCACCTGCTTATCGCTCATGCGGTTGCCGTCTTCATCCTCCGCCAGCATCAGCATCGAGAGCAAATCACCGCGATCTTCAATTTCTCCGGCGGAACGGCGCTCGTTAATCATCGGATACACCACATCATCGAGGTCTTGACGTGCGGCCTCGCGCTGTTTGCGTTTGAGTTTAGGCCACCAATCCGGCAATAAATCGGCATCATTAAACATATATTGCAGCACCATCAGGGCATCGCCAATCCGACGAGCATCGTCCGCCATATCAGTATCAAACAACGTCTTGGTGACGATCCGCAGCGTCAGTTTCATCATTTCATGATCAATATCGCGGATTTCGTTATCGCGCCATGCATCAACCGTTTGAAGGGAGAAATTGACCATTGTTTCCGCGTAAGCATCAATGCGTTTGGTATGGAAAGCAGGCGAAGCCAGTTTGCGCTGCCGCCGCCAGAAGTCATCATTACTCGTCAGCAGCCCTTTACCCAGAAAATATGCCATCCCTTTGCGCTCGCTGGTGTACTGTCCGTCCTTAATAAAGGTATTGGAGACCAGCACATCATGATACATATTGGGGTGAAACATCACATATTGCTTAGTCCCAAACAGCTCTAAACACAAAATGTCGCCGTGCTGCGTAAGGCTATCAAATACCGCGATGGCATCGCGCTCAAAATCGAAGATGAGTTTTAATCTACCGAAGAATCCCGGTTTAATCGTAGGGATGGTCTGCATTGGGATTGACACCTCACTAATTTCTGGACATGATGTATATAAACACATTATCTTGAAGCGGCTTATGCTGTCAATAACGAAAAAGATCATTGCGTACAATACTAGACACGAGGCCAGAAAATGACAGAAACAGCCCGTAAACCTGACCGCCGCATTCAACGGACGCGCACCCTCCTACGCGATGCACTCATGGCGCTCATCGTGGAGCGTGGTTACGAAAATATCACGGTGCAGGACATCGCCGATAAAGCCGATATTGCCCGTGCAACTTTTTATCTTCATTACAAAGACAAAGAAGAACTGCTGCTTAAGAGCATGGAAGAAATCCATGATGAATTGGTCGCCAGCATCGGGCCAGTGAGCGAAAAGTTTACGATGGCGGATGGCAATCCGGTGGACTTAATCGCGTTTGAGCATGTGGCGGAACATGCCGCGTTTTATCGTGTGATGTTAAGCGCACACGGACCGTCAGCCTTTATCGTCAAGCTGCGGCATTATCTCGTCCGCGTGACGAAAGCGATGTTCTGTTCTTTATACGGAAACGAAGAAATTGACCCGCAGTTATTAGAGATTGTGCTTCACAGCGAAGCAGGTCGCTTGATGGCGGTCTTAAGCTGGTGGCTGGAAAATGATATGCCACTGCCACCCACTGAAATGGCACGTATCTGTGACAAAATGAGCGCGGAAGGGGTTATGGCACTCATGGGTGATTGGTATCAATCTCCGCCAAAAATCTGAAATTGTCGGCATTTAACAACTTGACTGCCCTGTTGAATGTTAGCTATGGTTTCACCATAAGGGGTGCAAGATAGCGGTTGAGCATGGCCTTCATTTCGTCAAACACTTCATCCAGCGTTACCTCATCTGAATAAGCGACCAAAGCCAGGAGTCCTTTGATCGTGTGCATACAGATTAGTGCGTAGCGACGGCGTTCACTAGCGGAAAGATCGGGACGAAAATAGGCCATCACCGCGTCGTTACGTGCTAAAACAGCTTCATCCGCTTCACCAATCGCTTCCGAGAGCGCTTTAGACGTATGCGAACTGGCAAATAAGACGTTAAAGTCGCGGTTATGGCGGACGAACTCACGCAGCGGCTCAACAAATTGATCCCCCATTTCCTCTACCGTGAGCGCTTTAAAACCCTCAAAGTTGATCGCACCCGCTTGCTCACGCCAAGTAGCCACATACCGCGCCACTAATGCTCTGACAATCGCATCTTTGTTAGGGAAAAACTGATACAGCGACCCAACCGAAGTTTTGGCTCTTTCTGCGATGAGAATAGTCGTCGCCGCTTCATAACCCACTTCCGCGATAATCTGCGAAGCCGCATCTAATATCAAATCCACCCGCTGCTGACCACGTTTCTGTTTGGGGGTGTATGCGGAATCTGTTTTTTCACTCATTCAAACTGCCTCTAAATTACCTGCTTGACAAACACGAATACTTATTCATACAATACCAAATATGAACACGAATAAGTATTCGTATTTAGCGTATAAAAGAAAATAAGGTGAAATCATGACCATGCCATCGACAACCCAAACCTATTCTATGAACAGTAAAGCACACGCCCTTATCCATATGCAGTACAGCCAAATCATCAATGCTCGTGCCGAAGCGATTTATGACGTGATCTCTGATTATCGTGTCGGTCATCCGGCGGTGCTGCCCAAGCCCTACTTTACCAGTTTGACTGTTGAACAAGGCGGTAAAGGGGCAGGGACAATCCTACGGATGACGATGCGCGTCTTTGGTAAAGACTTCGCCTATCATTAAATCGTTAGCGAACCACAACCGGGACGGGTAATAGTCGAGGCAGAGACGGACGGCAGCCTCGTGACCAGCTTTACCCTAGAACCTCTGAACAACGGTACGCAAACACGAGTCACGATTGCAACAGATTTCACGCCCAAACCCGGCTTTGCTGGCTTTATGGAACGCTGGATGAATCCACCCGTTATGCGCCATATCTATAAGCAAGAACTTCAGAACATTGCTGAATACGTCAGCAATAATTAAGCAGCGTTTTAGACGGAATCCCGTTCAGAGGCGCTTATTTCGAGATAATCCAGCAGCCCATCTAAGCTGTCTTTTAGCACAAGGTCGGCAGGTGAGTAAACGGGAACATCGCGGCGGCAAATTTGGACAGCCCGAATTCCGACTTGCTTTGCGCCGTGCATGGCGTGGACGCTGTCATCAACGACGAGGCAGCATCCGGCTGGGGCTTGGGCGGCGCGGATAGCATAAGCATAATAGGCGGCGTTTTTAGCGAACTGATCTGTGACATCGGGACCGAGTATTGCTCCTTTAAAGTAATCAAGCATTCCACCGCCCTGTAAAGTTCCGCACGCTTGTGTGGTGAGCGCGTGAGTGGCAATCCCTAACGTAAAGCCTGCCTCAAATAAACGACGGATAACGGGTTTTGCATCCGGGTAGAAAGCATCACAGTGTCGGGTGGCATAACCGGGGACTTCCCGTACAAGCGCCATCACTTCTTCATAAGCGGGTTCTGGCGTACCCGTAATACGGAACATCGCCCGCGTCGTGCGATAATACCCCTCCCACATATCGGCAATCCCATTCTCACCGTCGAGATCAAGATCAACAAAATAGCTGTCCCAATCCGCCATAATGCGGCGATTGGCTTGTGTCCAAATTTCGGGTGAAAGGCCGTAGCGCACCGCCATCAGTTGCCCATAAGCGGCACTGTAGCAGTCGTGCATCAAAACGCCATCGACGATTGTTTGATGAAGGTCGAAAAAAATATGCGTGATCGTGTTATTCATCAGCGAGCGCCTGAATGTTGACGATGTAATTAGAGGGCTGTCCGCCTAACTCTGGAACACGAATGCGGTAATCGACACTTTCATCAGGCAGCAATGTCTCTTCTGTAATAACGACGAATCCGGTGGCGATGACGTTTTGATTGGCATCAAAGACAGTCACAGTTGCCAGCGGCGCACGGACAATATCAATCCCCGTGTTGGTCAATATTCCGTCAATCAACAAATGCCCTTCGCCGGAAAAAGAAGACTCATCCGTCCATGTAAGTGACTCGCTGCCAAAGACGATGGGGGGTTGGCTGGGCTGCCAATCTTCGCCACCAAGAGAAAGGATATAATGATCGGCCTCTACCGGACGACCCTGCCCGAAGCGCAGACTGAACGGCGCAAATCCGCCGGGTGGCAGGGCATAGCCCATCACCGTATCAGACGCATCCGCAAGACCTGTACCCTCAGCGGTATACAAATCAAAATGAATCGGGACATCCGAAACAGCGCTGTCGCCATAATTAACGACTTCCCCTGTAATGAAAAACACGCCGGAAGCCGTTGTCCACGTCATTACGCTAGCGATTTCCAGCCCAGTACGACTTGCTCCTGCCAGCGCGTTGAGGTCGGTGGGTTGTAAGGGTGAAGTAGTATTGAGGGCAAAGGTATTAATGAGGGTTTGCAAGCTGTTCAACTGGGCTGGATCAGACGGCAGCACGGCATCAATCACGCCAAGATACGTCCCAGCACGCTCGATAAAGGTATTCACTTGCTGAAATTCCCCACCGATGGTTTTTCGTAAACCGAGCAAACGCCAGCTTCCGTCACCCATCGCTTGTCGATCTTGTTCAAAGTACCGCCGCACATCAGGGCGCACCTCGGTTTGATAAGTATTGATGAGGTCGGCAATGGCGGGTGTATTTTCGACGGGGCCGAGATTGACGACGGAAACCGTCAGAATGGGTTCAGGTGCGCCGGGTGGAGAGAAGGCCGCTTCCGCCAGTGTTATGGTATTTTCGGTTTGCACCGCCCAATCCGGTGGAATACTAATCGTAAATGCCCCGCCGGGATGGGTGTAGGTTCGGGGCGATAAATCCGGCGGTAAAGGTGTAGGGGCAAACACTACCGCACCTCCGCTGCCCGCACATCCCGCGCATAGGATCATCATCGCCACCACAAAAATTTGGATTAATCGCATGTGCTGAAAACCTTTATTTGCTTATAGAGTTTACCGAAATAAGCAGAAAAGATTGAACCACAAAGACTCAGAGAACACCGAGTATTAGATACAAATTCTTCTTGTTCTTGGTACCTGAGTAGTTCAACAAAATATAAATTATTTTCGGAAGTTCGTATGAGAAAGCTGTATTTTGTTTTCCTTAGTCTATATTGAGATTAACTATAACGACAGGGAACAACCTCGAAAATAGCCCCCAACCACATTCCAACGTCAATTAGTACGGAAGTCCCATTTGTATCAACATTCTAACCCCCTATGCTGGTAGTGACAAAACGTGTCACAATTTACCTCAATGGGCAAGAAAGAGGCCGCAATGTATACCGACAACGCGCTGTTGTTCCCCCGTCAGGCGATCCCATCACTTCGTCGGCTGCGCGGCCCTGAATGGGAAAAGTTAGTGGATCGGGTGACATGCCTGCCAGAAACGCACGAAGAAACGCTCGCCTTTATGATGATGATGATTCGCTTAAACGGCTGCGTGGGCTGCGAAACCGATAGCTACCGAGCGATGCGCGGCTGCACAGCCTGTACAGTACAAACGCTGCGCCGTTATAAAGGCGAGGACGCTGAACTGCTGGCGTTGTTTGCGGATGCGCTGGCGGATATTCGTTCATTCGCGCACGGAAATCCCTCTTTTGAGATTGAATTATCACCCATACCACCTCAAATGAAGCCGCAGTTCTCGCCACAATAAAGAATTGACTTACCTACACGGCTGTGCTAGACTTCCGACATCAGCAAAATTCTGATGTAATATTATAATTCCGTCAGGAATTGCGTCAGCAATGCTCAAATTGAGAGGATGTTAGGCTATATCTAGCTCGGAATATCGCATCAACAGACAAATACGCGCACGCGAAGTTCGTCTCGTCATCGATGATGGCGAAAACGGAAATAAAAACATCGGTGTCGTGCCTTTAAGCCGTGCTTTGGAAATGGCCGAAGACATGCAGCTTGATCTGGTCGAGGTCGCGCCGAATGCCGAACCACCCGTCTGCCGCATTATGGACTTTGGTAAGTTCCAATATGAGAAACAGCGGCGGGAACGTAAAGCCCGTAAGCAGCAGGTCAAGGTGGAAATTAAAGAAATCCAGCTTGGGCCAAAGACAGATGACCATCACCTAGGCTTTAAGGTCAAGAATGCCAGGGAATGGATCGAAGACGGCATGAAAGTTCGTGTGCGTATTCGCTTTAGAGGCCGCGAAAACCTCCATCCCGAAATCGGACGTGGGCGTTTGCAGCGGATCGCAGAAGAATTAAAAGATGTCGCCATCGTCGAGCAAATGCCTAATCTTGAAGGCAATGTGATGTTGATGGTACTCGCTCCGATGCCGGAGAAAAAGTAACTTTTGCAAAGTCATTCTTTGTAAGCAGATAGATGGTCGTATCGTAGGGGCGTAGCACACTACGCCCTTCACTATGAATCGAACTCATTAAATGGAGTAATCTTGTGGCTAAGAAATTCAAGATCAAAACACATAAAGCGACTGCCAAGCGGTTCCGCGTCACCGGAACGGGCAAAGTTATGCGGACTAAGGGCGGCAAAAGCCATTTGCGCCGTAGAAAAGCCAAGCGGGCGCGTCGTAAGTTCGATAAGGGTATTGAGGTAACGCATAACGCCGACGCAAAGAAGGTGAAGCGCCTCGCCCCCTATTTAGGGAAGTACAAGGCCAACCCCCCTGCGTAAGGTGTGATGGTTCTGAGTGAGGCGTGGCGATTTATTTCGCTCGTTTAGCAATCAACGCTTAGTTTATATGACGAAAATTTGCCCGGCGCACCCGCACCGGGTTTTGTTGCCAGAGGAGACTAAAATGGCGAGAGTAAAGACCGGCATCGTCCGCCGGCGCAAACATAATAAAATCAGAAAAATGGTCAAAGGCCAATGGGGTTCACGCGGGACGCTGTTCAAGCGCTCCAACGAAGCCATGCTCAAGAGCCTGTTCTATTCATATCGTGACCGCCGCGCTCGCGCTCGTAAGCTGCGTGAATTGTGGATTATCCGCATCAACGCCGCCGCCCGCATTAACGGTTTGAGCTACAGCCGCTTTATCTATGGGCTTAAGCAAGCTGGCGTTGAACTGGATCGCAAGGTGCTGGCAGATATTGCCGTGCGCGATGCAGCGACCTTCACCAAATTGGCAGCGCTGGCACAACAAAAACTGAGTTAGCGATTTAGCGGATAGCCGTTAGCTTTTAGCGCTTTATGTAGGGGTCAGCAATGACCCTATTTTTGTTTTAACTTTAGAAAAAATCTGTCCGAATTAAGCCTTTATAATAGAATTATCAGAAGCGCTTTTGGCTAAAAGCTAATCGCTGAGAGCTAATCGCTGAGAGCAAACCCCTATGGAACCCATCACCAGTTTACAAAACGAGCGCGTAAAGCTCATCAATGGCCTACAAACCCGCGCCCGTACCCGTCGCAAGGAACATAAAATTGTCCTAGAAGGGGTGCGGCTGATTCGTGATGCGATGGAACGCAGGCAAAAGCCGGATTTCGTGTTTTATCAGCCAGACGGGGCGGATTATGAATTCATTGCGTATTTACAGGAGAAGCGGGTTGAACTTGCGCCAGTGAATGCCGAAGTCATGCGCCATATCAGCGATACGCAACAGCCGCAGGGCATTATCGGCGTGTTTCCACTGCCTGTCCCGCCGCTGCCGCGCGATCCTTATCGTGTCTTGATTCTCGATAACCTGCGCGATCCCGGCAATGTCGGGACGATGCTGCGTACTGCTGCCGCAGCGGGTGTAGATGTCGTGCTGCTTTCGCCCGGATGCGCCGACCCCTATAATCCCAAAACCCTCCGCAGCGGCATGGGCGCACATTTTCGTCTGCCTGTGATCGAAGTGGAATGGTTTCAGATCGCGGAATACTGCCAAACGCTTAAGGTCTATCTGGCGGCTGGAAACGGAGAACTGCGTTACGATCAAGCGGATTGGTCTTCGCCTTGGGCGCTCATTATCGGCGGTGAGGCCGACGGCGCAGGCGCTCAATCTGAAAGTATAGCCGCGCAACGCATTTATATCCCGATGGCGGCGGACACAGAATCGCTCAATGCGGCAATCGCGGCGGGTGTCTTGATGTTTGAGGCAGCACGAAAGAAGTGATGAGAAACGAGCAATGAGTGCTGAGAGGGAATGGGAAGCCGTAAAATTCGGTGGGGCGCATGACCGTATGCCCCAATAAGATCAGTCAACCGCGTAATTTCTATAGAAAAAGGCTAAAATTTCGGCTTACGTGAATTTGAACTGACAACTAACAACTAATGCCTATAAACGATCTAACTTCTAGGATGATTACAACATTGAAATCTCAGCGTAGGGCAAGCGTAAAGTAAGCTGTTCAAGGCTGCGCTAAAGTCTCCGATGTGGAACGCAGGAAGCATAATTGATGTCTTATCCTGTAGCGTCCATATTAAATGAAAGGAAACTGCTTTGCGCCGTTTACGTCAATTCAGCCTTTTGTTGTTTTTGTTCTTGATTCCGCCCGCTTTTGTATTTGCTCAATCCGCTACCACTACACCTGACCCTCTTCCACAGCCTACGACTACGCCGACACCCACAGCCTACCCCCTCGTGCCAACGACTCCCGCTGAATACAGTGCATCTGCTACCGCGCAGGTGCAGCAGTATTATGGGACAGCGACCTTCGTGCCAAGTGCTGTACCTGTGCCTATGATTGAGTTTGGCGAAGAAATTGCAGGAGTATTTTCAGCCAACAGTCGCTATCAACAATATACATTCAGAGGTGAGGCTGGGCAGGTCGTCATCCTACAATTTATTGTCCCGCGTTCAATCCCTAACATTACGCTCAGTTATACCGGATACAGCTACCCCTACACGCAGCCTGATGTGAATGGGAACTACAGCGCCGTGATGGTCAATGTGCTGCCGTATACAGGCGAGCATCAAATTACGCTGGATGATTATTACAACAGCGACCCCAATCCGCGTGACTTTAGCTTAGAGATCAATTCGATTTCGCCGCAAGCAATGACTTATGACGAATCTGTCACGACGCGGTTGACCGAGGAGCAGCCTGCCAATGTTTTTGCCTTCAGCGGGGAGCAAGGGGATTTAATCGCGCTCAACTTGGCTTCACCAACTTTTAGCCCGTATATGGCTTTATCAGTGCGCCAACCCCAAAATGGACAACCAGAGCTAACCAGCATCGCTTCGCCGGGGTATCAGGGCAGTGGCGTGGCGGAACTTCCTATTTATCGCCTGCCAGTGACAGGGGAATATCTCATCATCGTGCGCGGGCAAAGTAATCCAACGGTAGGAGAATACACCTTAAATCTTAGCCATATCGTCCCACGCCGATTACGATTGATGAACAGGTTGAGGGAGAATTTACGGCTGGCGTGACGCAGCAATTTTATAGCTTTGAAGGTCATGCCGGGGATGTGCTGGACTTCAATGTGACCGGGGCTGAGAATCTTGATACACGCATCGCACTTTTTAATCCGGATTTGCAGCCATTGACCTCTGATGATGACAGCGGAACAGCCCGCGACCCGGACATTAATCGTCAACCACTGATGATGAACGCCGATTATATTGTACAGGTCAGTCCTTTCGAGAGAGGGCAAGAAGGCGCATTCTCGCTACTGGTCAGCCGTGCGTCGGATAGTTCGCTGGATGATGGCTCCCAGATTGCCCAACTCAACAAGCCGAATGGTGGAATTTTCACTTTTAACGCCGAGGCTGGGCAGCATCTTCGCTTGACTTTGCGTTTAACTAGCGGTGGCGGAACGCCTAACGTCATGATTATGCGGAACAATCAACAACTGCTCAATTTGTCCGGTACAAATTTTTCTCAACTGACCGGGGATTTTGTCGTAGCACAGGACGGCCTTCTGATCGTCACCTTATCTGCAAATTATCCCGATACGGTGGTTGAGGTGAACATCGAACCCGTAGAATCTGCAAACTGACCTCGTTTTGCGCTTCCACTTGGAGCGCTTGTAATCTAACAGGTGTTCGATTAAACTCAGTAAAATTGCACACTACTTAGTCGATTTTACTGCTGTTTGAAAGGACATCTCTTTGGCTCGCAAACCCGCCGATCAATCTGTACACAAAGACGACATCATCCTCGCGGCGGCTGATGTATTGCGCCGCAATGGGTATGAAGCAACCACAATGAAGGACATCGCCGCCGAGGTCAACTTAACAGCGGCAAGCCTCTATCATCACTTCAAAAATAAAGATACGCTACTCCTTGCCGTTCTGGAAGGTGGCTTGAATCACGTTGTCGAACTACTGACCCCTATCGTCAATTCTGATCGACCTTATGCTGAAAAACTGACCGAGATGATTAAGCTGCATATCGTGAGCGTGACGCGCAATACGGCTGTGGGCGCGGCGATGGTGTTTGAGATTCGCTCGCTGATGAGCTTTAAAGCGCCGCCTCGTAACGGTGGGCAGTTCGATGCTGAAATTATGGAAGAATTCATCGAGCGTCGTGCAGCATTCTTTACCCTACGCGATCAATTTGAAGAGCAGTTCCGCTGTGTCATTCGGGATGGCATCGCGGCAGGCGACTTCCGTCCGGTGGACGTGCCGATCTTTGTCAAGACGATGCTTGGCGCACACAACTGGGTGGCGGTCTGGTATAAGCCCGATGGGCGGCTGCAAGGCGAGTCTATCGCCGCGATGACGGCGGAGACATTTCTCCGTGCGCTGCAAGTTTAAGGTGAAACTATGAACTTTGTAATCACAGATATGTAAATTTTCGTTGGGTTCTTGTGATTCTTTGTCCCAAAGATTACTTTCTCAAAAAATAGGATTTTCTAATGAAATTACTTGAAGGAAAAGTCGCCATTATTACAGGCAGCGGACGCGGAATCGGCGCGGCGACGGCGGCACTTTTTGCCGAACACGGCGCGAAGGTCGTCGTCACCGATATTGATCCCGCGCCTGCCAAAGACACTGCCATGCGGATTATGGCCTCTGGCGGCACGGCTTTGGCTGTTTCTGCTGATGTAACCGACTCCGGTGGCATCGAGGAGCTGATTGGGCAGACCATCCATACTTATGGCGGCATTGATATTCTCGTCAATAACGCCGGATACACATGGGACGGCATGGCGCACAAGATGGGCGATGAGCAGTGGGAAGCCATGCTCAATATTCATTTGACCGCGCCGTTTAAGATGATCCGCGCTTGTGTACCCTATATGCGCGAGGCGGCGAAGGCCGAAATGACCAACGGCGGCAAGGCGAAAGCGCGTAAAATCATCAATATCAGCAGCACGTCCGGCACACGCGGCAATATCGGTCAGTTGAATTATGCGGCGGGTAAAGCGGGTGTGATCGGCATGACCAAGACACTGGCGAAAGAATGGGGCGGCTTTAATATTCAGGTCAACGCCATCGCTTATGGTTTTATCGAAACGCGCCTGACGCAAGCCGATGAAGGCGGGGACTTTACCGAGCGCGAGGGCAAAAAGATCAAACTAGGGATTCCCGATCAGATGCGCCAGATGGCTTTTATGATGATTCCGGCGGGACGCGCAGGAACGCCGGACGAAGCCGCCGGGCCGATGCTGTTTTTCGCCAGCGAACTCTCGAATTATGTTTCCGGGCAGGTGTTAGAAATTACTGGCGGGTTGTAGGATTTAGAAAAGGGGTAAATCATGTGTAATTTTGTATTCTGGATCGTTGTCGAAGCGCTCATCTTTGGGCTTTTGCGCCGCGCCAAGCGTAGACGGATATTTTAAGGAGACGACTCGTGGAATTAATCACACCAACAACTGACATTAACCGCCTTATTCTCATCGCGTTCATCATTGCTGGGATCATCATTTTAAATGTGTCGTAAGATAAAATACGCTTGCTATCACTAACATCAGATTAATAATTTTAAGGGCGAGGCACGCCTCGCCCCTATTACAGAGAACCAGATTTATAATTGGTTTATCTGCGATTGCTTTTACCAATAACTAACGACTAAAAACTGAGGACTATTCATGGTTTCATTCACACTCACTGAAGATCAGCAGTTGCTTGTTGATACGATTCGCCGCTACGCCAACAAAGATATTCGTCCAATTATCCACGAAGCGGACGAAGCCAGCGAACCGCCGCTGAATGTCGTCAAAACGGGCTGGCAGTTGGGGCTGATTCCGTCGGCTATTCCCGGCGAACTCGGCGGTTTCGGCGAAATGAGTGCATTGACCGGGGCATTAGCCTGTGAGGAATTGGCATTTGGCGATCTTTCCGTTGCGCTGCACATCCTCACGCCTGCTTTGTTTGCTTATCCGGTGACGTTATTCGGGACGGCGGAACAACGCGAATCGCTGCTGCCGATGTTTCTGGAAGAAGCCTTCTCCCCTGCGACGGCGGCATTTTTAGAACCGGGAATCAGCTTTGATGCGTTTGCGCTGAAAACCGTCGCAGCTTCCGAGGGAGATGGCATTTCGCTCAACGGCACAAAAGCCTATGTTCCGCTGGCGGAAACGGCGACTCATTTGCTGGTCTATGCGCGTAAAAGCGAATCCGGCGCATCCGAAGCCTATATTGTGGAAAAATCGGTGGAAGGTGTTGTCATCGAAAAGCGCGAGGTGTTGATGGGCTTACGCGCCTTTCCGACCTATCGCGTTAATTTTAACAATGTCAAGCTGTCTGCTTCGGCGCGATTGGGCGGGGCAGTCGGGATTGATTTTCAGGCGATTGTGAATCGGCAAAATGTGGCACTGACGGCGTTAGCAGTCGGCGTGGCACGGGCATCGTTTGAATATGCGCGGGATTATGCCAAGCAGCGTGTCCAATTCGGCAAGCCCATCGCGCAAAATCAGTCAATTGCGTTTATGCTGGCGGAAATGGCGATTGAGATTGATGCGGCGCGGTTGATGGCGTGGGAAGCGGCGTGGAAATTAGATCGCGGTGAGGATGCCACCCAAGAAGCCTATCTTGCGCGGCAGTTTAGCGAAAAAGCGGCCTTATTCGTAACAGACAGCGGTGTACAGACCCTCGGCGGTTATGGCTTCATCCGTGAATATCCGGCGGAGCGCTGGTTACGGAATGGACGCGGCTTTGTGACGTTTGATGGGCTGGCGATTGTTTAATGGCGAAAGAACAACTCGTATTTGAGGCTTTGCCGGATTGTGACCCGCAAATCGGGCGTGCGCTGTGGCAGTTAGAAGATACCCGTATCCTAACGCAGCGCACCCTAGAGGTGATGAATCCGCTGTTGTTGGATTGGCAGCCGGAAGCGAATAGTCATTCCATCGGGACACTGCTTTACCATATCGCTATGATTGAGGCCGATTGGTTGTATAACGAGGTGTTAGAGGCTGAATGGCCTGCCGAATTTACCTTCTTGTTTCCGCAAGATGTCCATGATGAGCAGGGACGGTTAAGCATCGTGAAGGGGCAATCTTGGGACGAACACTGGTCACGGCTGAATCATGTGCGGACGCGCGTCTTGAATACCTATAAAGGCATGACGCTGGATGATTTCCGCCGCGCGCGATCCCTGCCAGATTACGATGTCACGCCGGAATGGGTGCTGCATCATCTGTGCCAGCATGAAGCCGAACATCGCAGCGAAATGGCGGCCTTGCGAACAATGGGCGAGGGGGTGCTTTAACCACAATGGGAATCGCAGTTATATGGGACAATCTCGAAAAATCCATCCTGCGCTACGATATTCAGGGCGCGTGGACGTGGGATGATTTGCGCCGCGCAATGGACGAAATTTTTACGCTGATGGATGAGTCATCTGCGCCGCGAATCGGCACGATAGCCAATTTTGTCGCGGGTGTAAAAATTCCCGGTGATGCGTTAAGCCGTCTGAGCGAATTTACCGGACGCAGCCATCCCAAAGCCGGATTAACCGTGATCGTCGGCGCGGGATTTATCCTGAAAACAGCTTTCAGTGCATTTAAGAGAGCGGCATCATTGGCAGGCAAACCTGTCGATTTCGCTTATGCGGATACATTGGATTCGGCAAGAAAGTTGATCGGACAGCATAAAAACAGAAATTAACCGCCAAGACACCAAGAGCGCGAAGAGAAATTCTTAAATAATTTTCTTGGTGGCCTTAGCGACTTGGTGGTTCAAAATGAATTTGAAGCCACAATTAGACCAGGAGACAAATAAGTATGGCGATTGATTTTGAAATTCCCGAACACATTACTCAGACGGCGCAGATGGTCAAGTACATCGCTGAAAGCACCATGCGCCCCTTTTCCCGTGAGTTAGATGAAAACGAACATGCCCGCCCGACGGCCTTCATCGAAGCCATGTGGCCTTTGCTGAGTGGACAGCAAAAATCCACGCTCAAGAAAATGAAGGAACGGGCAGAAAGCAGCGGCGCAGCGGTCAAAGAGCGCGTCGGGCGCGGCACATATCTTAACTTGATGATTATGGTTGAGATGTTGTCATGGGGCGATGCCGGGATTTACCTGTGCCTGCCGAGTCCAGCATTAGGCGGTTCTGCGATTGAGGCCGTCGGCACGAATGAACAGAAAATTCGTCTGCTGACTCGCTTCGCGGAAGGCGATCAACCCGTGTGGGGTGCGATGGCGATGACCGAACCGGGCGCAGGGTCAGATACATCCTCCATCCAGACGACGGCTGAATTTGACGAGGAACACAATGAATGGGTGCTGAACGGCGAGAAGATCTTCTGCACCAGTGGCGGGTTAGCGCTCAATGAATCCAACGGCCTCGTAATCGTTTGGGCGACAGTTAATCGTCAAGCTGGACGCGCCGGGATGAAACCGTTTGTCGTCGAGGCAGGAACGCCCGGTGTAAAGGTCGTCAAAGCGGAAAAGAAACATGGCATTCGCGCCAGTGATACCGTCGCCATCAGCTTCCAGAATGCGCGAGTCCCGGCGGATAACATCCTCGGCAGCGCGGATTTACAGGCCAGCGGCGAAAATAAAGGGTTTAAAGGCGCGATGGCGACGTTTGATGCCAGTCGTCCATTAGTTGCTGCCAGCGCATTGGGGCCAGCCCGTGCTGCACTCGAATTCACCAAAGAAAAATTGACGGAAGAAGGCATCGAGATTCGCTATGATATTCCGCGCCATAAATTGACTGCGATTCAGCGCGATGTTTTAGAAATGGAAGCGCAGTTGAAGGCGGCGTATCTCCTCACACTGCGGGCGATTGCGATGCTCGACGAGGGTATCCCAAATCCGCTGGAAGCATCGATGGCGAAGGTCAAAGCAGGCAAAATGGGCAGTTGGATTTGCCATAAAGCGGTTGAAGTGCTGGGGCCGCTCGGTTACAGCCGTGAATGGCTGGTTGAGAAGTGGATGAGAGATGCAAAGATCGCCGAAATTTACGAAGGGACAAATCAAATCAATACGTTGATCGTCGCCCGTCAAATTTTAAATTACACGCGCAAAGAACTGAGCTGATGAAATGAGGGGCGGCTGGCCTGTATTCCGTCGCCCTAAACTTTGCCTAGAGATCAGTTTTACCCCCTTAAATTTTTTCGTTATATAGGCTTCTTTGTTGTACAATGCGAATAGACAAAGAAATAAATAGGGAACTGCTATAATGCCTGTTACGCTTGAGTGGTTCGACGAACAGAAAACCATTATTCACTATCGTTATATTGGTGACTGGACATGGCAGGAATATCATGTGATGTTCGATCAGTCCGATGCATGATATGCCAGTGTCCCACATCGGGTTGATGCCATTCTTGACCTACGTAAAAGTGGTGGCTTTCCGCTCGGTACCATTGGGCAGCTCAGACGTGCTACGGCAACAAATACCCCCAACTGGGGCATTACGGTTGTTATCGGCTGGGACATTTTCGGTAATGCTTTATATCGAACTATGCGGATGCTTTATCCCCGTCATGCGGTTGTGAGCCGCTATTTGCTGGGTAATAGCGTCGATCATGCCTTGCAGATGATTGCCGAATCACGCGCTGAAGAAGCGATCAACCCCAGTTCGTAACCCCAAATCTGGCAAAATCTGGTACACTTTTCCCGAATAATCTAATGATGATTCGGAAAGGTTTTTAAAAACATGACTTACAATATTCGTAAGGCTGCCGTGATCGGCTCTGGCACGATGGGCGGCGGCATCGCTACCGTGTTGGCTGGCATCGGCGTAGAAACGATGTTATTGGATATTCCCGCCAAAGGGACGCAGCCTGGTGATTCACCTGCTAAGCGTAACGCTGTCGTCAGCGGCAATCTCCAAATGCTGCAAAAAATGCGCCCGCCGCAGTTGTTCAGCCCGTCCGTGATGGAAAATATCAGCATCGGCAATATTGATGATGATCTCGACAAATTAGCGGATGCCGATTGGATTATCGAAGTTGTGGTGGAACGGCTGGACATCAAGCAAAATTTGATGGCGAAGCTAGCGGAAATCGCCAAGCCGACGGCGATCATCACGACCAATACCTCCGGTCTGCCGATTAATCAAATCGCAGAGGGACTCGGCGAAGACTTTACCCGCCGCTTTATAGGAACCCATTTTTTTAATCCGCCCCGTTATTTATATTTACTCGAAGTTATCCCCCACGAGAATACCGATCCTGAAGCCGTAAACTTCATGGTAGAGTTCGCTACCGCTCGGCTCGGCAAAGGGGTTGTTGTCGCTAAGGATCGCCCGAACTTTATCGGCAACCGTTTTATGTCGATGGCGGGGATGCAAACGATGGGGTTGGCGCTCGATCAAGGCTTTACAGTCGAGGAAGTAGATGCGCTGACGGGCCCGCTGATTGGTCGGCCTAAGACCTCGACTTTCCGCTTGAATGATCTGGTCGGGTTTGATATTGCGGTTCATGTCGCGCAAAATTTGTATCCGGCGATTAAAGATGATCCGGCGCGGGAAGTGCTGAATCATCCCGCGGCCTCAGCTCTAAGTCAGAAAATGTTGGATAACGAATGGTTGGGCAACAAAAGCGGACAAGGCTTTTATAAGCAGGTCAAAGGCGCAAGCGGCGAGCGTGAATTCTGGGTGCTGAATCTGGAAACATTTGAGTATGAAGCCCCGAAAAATCCCACGTTTGAGAGCGTAAAGAAGCATGAGCGTGTGAAGCCCACAGGTGAGCGCATCAAGCGGTTGATTGCGGAAGAAGATCGCGCCGGACAATTTTTGTGGCATGTTCACGCTTTTTATCTGGCGTATGCCAGCCACCGCGTGCCAGAAATCACCGATACGATCCTCAATATTGATAACGCGCAAAAATGGGGCTTCAGCCATGAGATGGGGCCGTTTGAAATTTGGGATGCGATTGGTGTTGAGGAAAATATCGTGCCGTTTGAAGCAGCAGGCTATCCGGTGGCGGATTGGGTCAAAAATATGGTCGCCAGCGGAAAGACGACCTTCTATCAGCGCGATGCGGCTGGACAGATTACAGGCTATTACAGTCCACAAGAGACGCAGTATGTGCCGCTGAAAGTCGATCCGCGCCAGATCACGGTTGCCAGCTTAAAAGCCGCCAATAAAGAACTCGCCGGAAACAAAGATGCCAGCGTCTATGATATGGGCGATGGAGCGCTGCTGTGGGAGTTCCATACCAAGCAAAATTCGATTACGTCTGGCTTAATCGAGATGGGACACAAAGCACTGGAAATCCTGAACGATGATGTGTATAAGGCGCTGGTCGTGGGCAATGATGCCGAGCGCTTTTCCATCGGCGCGAATCTCGATCCGAGCAATTTACAAGAAGGGCTGGAAGGGATTGAACGCACCCTCCGCGCTTTACAAGACCTGACACAAGCGCTGCGTTATGCCTCGAAACCTGTCGTTACGGCGGCGCACAATATGGCGCTCGGCGGCGGTTGCGAATTGATGATGTCTGGCACGGCGACTGTCGCCCATATCGAATTGTATACAGGGTTGGTAGAAGTCGGCGTTGGCCTTGTTCCGGCAGGCGGCGGGATGAAGGAACTCGTCCGTCGGGTGATTAATCCCATCAAAGAGGCGCACGAACACAACGATATTCTGCCTGCGATGCAGGTGATTTTTGAAACAGTGGCGACGGCGAAGGTCAGCGGCAGCGCCCTCGAAGCGCAGCAGATCGGCTTCCTCGCGCCAACCGATCATATCGTCATGAATCGGGCGCATTTGCTCGGTGAGGCCAAGCGGGTCGCGTTGGAGATCGCCGAAAGTTACGTCCCCCACAAGCCAGAGAAAGTATGGGCTTCCGGGCGGGATACTTACGCTGCGCTGCTGATCGCCATCGAGAGTTTCCGCGAGGGTGGTTTCGCCAGCGAATACGATGCCTATATCTCCAAGCAGTTGGCC
>DAOTTO010000234.1:0-2906 GCA_034437895.1 Anaerolineae bacterium
CAATGAAGCCCTGCGCTTCCGTACCCCCGAAGCCGCCCCGCTGGCTTATGCCATGACGCAAAACAATCTGGGGAATGCCTACCGCGATCTGTCCGGATTGGAAGACCGCGCCGCCAACCTGGAACGTGCCATTGCTGCGTACAATGAAGCCTTGCGCTTCTACACACCCGAAGCCGCCCCGCTGAATTATGCCATGACGCAGAACAATCTGGGGATTGCCTACGCTGATCTCGCCAGATTGGAAGAGCGTGCCGCCAATCTGGAACGCGCCATCGCCGCGTACAATGAAGCCCTGCGCTTCTGGACACCCGATACGGCCCCGCTGGATTATGCCGCGACGCAGAACAATCTGGGGAATGCCTACCGCGATCTGTCCGGATTGGAAGAGCGCGCCGTCAACCTGAACCGCGCCATCGCCGCCTACACGCAAGCCCTGCGCTTTTACACACCCGAAACCGCCCCGCTGGATTATGCCGCGACGCAGAACAATCTGGGGGCTGCCTACGATGATCTCGCCAAACTGGAAGACCGCGTCGTCAATCTGAAAAGTGCCATTGCTGCCTTCACCGAAGCCCTGCGCTTTCGTACCCCACAAACCGCACCAAGCTATTATGCTGATACACAGCGTAATCTCGGCCTCGTTTACAAAGACATGGGCGACCTTAAGGCGGCTGTGGCCTGCTGGCGTGAGGCGGAAATTTATTATCGCCAGATGGGGTATGTCGAAGACGCGGATTTGATGCTGCGCTGGATTGCGGCGGCGGAAGGGGCATAATTAACCCCATTCACCCCACCCCTAAATCCCCTCCCCGTACACGAGGAGGGGACTTCAATACCTGCCATGACCCGTTTTGTTCCCTTGCCCCGCTTCCGGGAAAAGGGCTAGGGATAGGGGTTCCTGCCAAATCCGAATAACGTAAAAAAATCGTGCATTATTCCGCTGACAGTTATGAATTAGGTGCGATTGCGTAAAATCTTGGTTTCAGTCGGTTGCATCCCACCTAACCTGTTTTATACTCAACCTAACTAAATAACAAAATAGGACTTTCGCTCACGCATTTACCCCACCCCTAAATCCCCTCCCCATTGCATGGAGAGGAGACTTCAAGATGCGTTTTTCTCCCCCTCTCCAAGTATTGGAGAGGGGGCCGGGAGTGAGGTAAGCGAAAGTCCTGCAAAATTGTGACATCGGGGGAAACTATGACCAAACACCAAAAGCTATTTTTGCTCATCGGTGCGTTTTTGCTGCTCGGCGTATTCTCTGCGAATATCGCCCTGCTCTCTACGCATTCCCAATCATCCGCCTCTTTAGTAGCCGTGCCGACTCGTGTTTCGCTCCCGTCGTCGGATGCTCCAGCAGTGGCGCTTGCGCCGGTGCCTGTGCCGGAAGTCGCGGTACAGCCCCAAACGCAAACGGTCTCTGTGGCGGCGGTGAGCGCAGCAGCGCCAGCAGTGAGCCAGCCGATTGCTAACACGGTCAGCCGTCCAGTTGACCCCAATCCCGCGCCGCAAACAGGCGGGAATGGCGGATTTGTCGCTCCCCTGCCGATCACATCCCCGCGCATTATCGACCCCGATGTGACGCAAGCCATCGCCCAAAATGGCACGGCGAAAGTTATCATTGTGCTGCGTCCAACCGACGGCGTTACGGATTTATCCACCGCGCAAGACTCATTATTAGATGCGATGGGCGTGGATGGCTTACAAAATTCCGAGTCGTTTACGAGCATTCCCGCCATCAGCGGCACGTTGACCGCCGAAGGTCTGGCGGCTTTACGCGCTAACGGTCAGATCGCCCGTGTGTATATCGACCAACCAACGGAAGCCTTCGCCATCCGCAGCGCGGAATTTATCGGCGCGGATGATGTACAAAACGGTGTCGGGACAATCAACAACACGGCTTATACGGGCGATGGCGTACAAGTCGCCGTCGTCGATACGGGCGTGAACACCAGCAACCCCGGCATTGGCGCGTCCGTCATCGCGCAGAAATGTTTTGTCGCACCAGTCAGTCCGGGCGCACCGGGCGGGTGTCCGGGTGGATTAGCGGAATCGGACAGCGCTGCCGACAGCGGCGAACCCGGCAGACAGCACGGCACGAATGTCGCGGCGATCATCACCGCGCCGGATGGTGTCGCGCCGGATGCACAAATTGTGGCTGTGCGCGTACTCGATAACTTCGGGCGCGGCACCAGTTCCGATTGGATGCACGGCCTTGAATGGATTCTTCAACAAAATACTGATGATCTTTTAGATGTTAAAGTCATTAATTTAAGTCTCGGCTCGAACACGCTTTATAACAGCGTCGAGTCGTGTATTGATGATGCCGTCGCGGAAAATCTCGTCGTGCAGCAGTTGCTCGCCAACGGCGTGATACTCGTCGCGGCGACGGGTAATCAAGGCTCAACGACGGGCATCAGTTCTCCGGCTTGCTTACCGGGCGTGATCTCTGTCGCGGCGGTTTATGATGAAGTGACCCCGGTGCAGCCCGCGCAAGGGACATACTTTACCAATATCGGCGGTCTGTGGCCTAACTGCGCGGATACGCCTTCCAGTGCGGATCGAATCACCTGCTTTAGTAATACCAACACTTTAACGGATGTCCTCGCGCCCGGCGCACGGATTTTGGTTTCTGGTACAGGCGGCACAGGCACTTCACAAGCTGCGCCGCATATCGCGGGTGTGGCGGCACTCATGGCGGAAGCCGCGCCGACCATCAACCCCGGTACGGCGGAAGGCATCTTCCGGTTTACTGGCCCGCGCATCACGAATTCGCGCACAGGGCTGGCATTTCGTCGCGTCGATGCAGTGGCGGCGGTCAATCGGGCGGTGAATCCTGATGGCTTCATCGGCTGCACCGATGGCGCGATTACCGTCAGCGAGAGCGTTTGTAACGCGCTGGTGGC
>DAOTTO010000235.1:0-4626 GCA_034437895.1 Anaerolineae bacterium
TGGCGACACAAACAACAATTCAACAGCCGGAACGCTATCATGACCTCAGCGGCTTAGTACGCGGATGGGATCGGCGTTTGCGCCGCGTGCAAACGCTGGAATGGCTGCCGCGCTGCATCCTCCCCGGTTTATTCCTCGGCACTGTTTTAGCGACGATCTCACGGCTGCGTCCGTTTTTGACGAATCGTGAAGTTGCGTTGGCGGCGGCGATTGCGGTGGGTGTTGGGCTGCTCATGATGTTACTGGTTGTGTGGTTCAGGCCGCGCCCAACGGTAGAAGCTGCCCGCCGTTTTGATCGTAATTTCGGTTTACAAGAGCGTGTTTCCACCGCATTGGAATTGATGGAAGGCCGCATCCGCGCCAATGACAATTTGACGGCCTATCAATTAGACGATGCTTTTGCCCGCGCCGAAAAAGTAAAACCAGAAACCGGACTGCCGTTTACGTTTCGCCGCTGGGAATGGCTGGCTGTCGTCCTTTTAACGATAGGACTGGCCGCGCTGGTGCTTCTCCCCAACAGCCAAGCCGCCGCGCTGGAAAATGACTCCGCTGCTCAGGCCGCGATTGATGCTGCCGCTGGTGAAGTCACCGACATTATTCAGGAAGTCGCCGCGAATCCTAATTTAGACGACGATACCCGCGAATCGCTGTTGGAAGCGCTGCAAACCAACCTTGAAACGCTGCAAGATGAAGACGTGACGGTAGAAGAAGCCGTCGCTACACTCAACGATGTCCAAAGCCAGCTTAATCAGGAATCGCAGCAGCTCCAGCAGCAGATGAATGAACAAAATCAAGCGCTGCAAAATGCGCTGGAGCAACTGAATCAAGCCGATCAAAGCGCTCAAAATCAAGACGCACCGCCCACAGACGAAAATCCGCTGCAAGGCTTGACCGAATTTTTACAAAATTTACAGCAAGAACTCCCGAATATGAGCCAGCAGCAGATGAATGAGTCCGCCGCTTCAGTGCAATCCGCAGGCGAAGCGCTGGAAAATGCCATGCCGGAGGTTTCTGAGTCACTGGGTGACGCAGCGCAAAATATGCAGGAAGGCGATGTCCCCGGCGCTCAAGAGTCGATTGAGCAGGCGTTGGAGCAACTTGGGCAGCAAGGCGATACCCAAAGCGAACAAGCGCAGTCCAGCGACCAGTTAGAACAATCCGCGCAAGAGGCCGCCCAAGCCGCCGATGATCTGGCGCAATCGGGGCAGCAGCAGCAGGGTCAAGAGGGGCAACAAGGCCAGCCGCAAGAAAGCCAGCAGGGTCAGCAGCAAGCCCAAGAAGGTCAGCAGGGACAAAATCAACAAAGCCAAGAGGGGCAGCAAGGCCAATCGCAGCAAGGGCAGCAGGGTCAAGAGGGGCAGCAAGGCCAACAGCAACAAGGTCAGCCTGGACAACAGGGACAGCAAGGTCAGCAACCCGGACAGGGACAGCAACCGGGGCAAGGCAACCAACCCGGTCAAGGGGATCAGCCGGGGCAGAGCAATCAACCCGGACAGGCCAATCAGCCGGGGCAAGGGCAAGGCCAGCAGTCTGGTCAGCAGGGACAGGGGCAGCAAGGCACACCCAATCAGGCCGGATCACAGCCGGGGCAAGGGGGTGACACCACCGGCGCGAATCCCGGCGATTTGAGCAATCAGCAGTCACAGTCCGGCGATGGGCAAAACGGCAATTTCGAGGAAATTTATGCGCCGCGTGTCCCCGGCGGTGAAGGCAGCGATCAAGTGCCGTTAGAGGCTAATCCCGGCGATCAACCGCTGCAACAAGGGGAATTCCAGCAAAATCCTGACGGACAATCGACGGTGCCATATAATCAGGTGTTCCAGAATTTCTCCAACGCCGCTAACGAAGCCCTCAACCGCGATTATGTGCCACTTGGCTTGCAGGACATCATCCGCAATTACTTCACGTCGCTCGCCCCACAAAGCAGCGGCGGGAATGGGGATTAACGAGGTTTAGATTACTATGGTCATTGGGCAAAAACTCATCACGTTTGAGGAATTTGAGGCATTTACCGCGCTGCAAGAACATCGTGATCGGAATTTTGAACTCATCGACGGGGAGATCATTGAAAAGGCGATGCCGACAAAGGAACATGGTTTTATCGCAGGCTACCTGATTATCGAAATTGGTATTTTGCTTAAATTGAATCCCATAGGTCGAATCGGGCCGGAAATCCGTCATCGTGTCGATAATTATAACGCACGGCAGCCCGATGTGTCCTTTTACCTGTACATTGCCGAAATTGAGGGAACCAAAGGGACGACATCCCCTATCCCTGATCTGGCAATTGAAGTGAAATCGCCTACTGACACGTATAAAGCGATGCGTGAACGGGCGCAGTATTATGTAAAAAATGACGTAAAACTCGTTTGGCTGATCTTCCCAGAAAAGCGTATTGTCGAAGTGTATACGGCGGATAAGCACGACATCCTGACCGAAAACGACACGTTAGACGGCGGCGATTTGCTGCCCGGTTTTTCGCTGGCGGTGACGAGTATCTTTGATTTATAAGCATGTCGCCTAAACTCTTTGAGGAAAACGATGAGTAAATATGCTATTTATCGTTTCACACGCCCAATAAATATTTGGATTGACGACAATAAGTTATGGGTTACGCTTGAGGATGAAAGAATTATTTCCACACCGTTAGCTTGGTATCCTTGGCTGGCAGAAGCCACAATAGAACAACAACATACGATTGAATTGCTGCCTGATGCAATTTATTGGACTCAATTGAATGAGGGACTTGAAATCGAGGGAATGCTGCGGGGTATTCGTCCCGCCCCTCGTGAAAAGACATCAACGCGATTAAACTAATTACTAATGACTGAAAACTAAGGACTCCCTATGTCACCTGCTCCCGCGCTCGAAATGAGCCTAGAAGAATTTAGCCGCGTCGTCCGTTCCATCGAAGCCGAGGTGGGTCGTGTCATCGTCGGGCAGAAACAAGTCATCCGCAGTGTGTTGGTCTGCGTCCTCGCTGGACGACATGCGCTGCTGGAAGGCGTTCCCGGCTTGGGCAAAACACAGTTGATCCGCACGCTGGCGGATGCGCTCGAACTCCGTTTTTCTCGCATCCAATTCACGCCGGATTTGATGCCGTCCGACATCGTAGGGACGAACATCTTGGAAGAAGGCGAAGATGGACGGCGGTTGTTCCGTTTTCAGCAGGGGCCAATCTTCGGCAACTTGATTCTGGCGGATGAAATCAACCGCGCCACGCCCAAAACGCAGTCGGCGCTGTTGGAAGCCATGCAAGAAAAAACCGTCACCGTCGCGGGCAAGGTGTATCAACTTGAATCGCCTTTCTTCGTGCTGGCGACTCAGAATCCGCTGGAAATGGAAGGCACGTATCCGCTGCCAGAAGCCCAGCTTGACCGTTTTATGTTCAAGGTCAACGTGGAATTCCCGAATGTCGAGGATTTAGTCACTATTATGGAACGGACAACGGGCATTAATGCGCCGGAAGCCGGAAAAGTCGCCGACGGCGCACAGGTGATCGGCATGGGACGCTTGGCGCTCGATACGCCCATCGCCAGCCACGTCAGCCGTTACGCCGCGCAGTTAGTCGTCCTCAGCCATCCCGATAATCCTGCCGCGCCGGAACTGGTGAAAAAGTTCGTGCGGTACGGCGCGAGTCCACGCGGGGCGCAGGCACTCATCTTGGGTGCGAAGATCAATGCGTTACTCGAAGGCCGCTTTAATGTGGCATTTGAAGATATTGATTCGGTAGCGGTGGGAGCGCTGCGTCATCGTCTGCTGCTGAATTTCGAGGGCTTGGCGGAAGGCATCCGTACTGAGGATATTGTGGCAGATTTGATCAAAAACACGGCAAAAGTGAAGGCGTAAAATGTCTGTCACGTTTAGACGTGCCACCACTGAGGACGTAGAGGCATTGGTAAAGGTGCAGATTGCAGCCTTCCACGACGATGCGCGACTTTACCCCGGTGTCGAAATTAGCGGGCCGCCCGGTTATGATTCAACCGAAAGCACGCTCCATAAGGTCGAATACGAGGATTGTTATACGATCTTGTATGACGAGCAGATCATCGGCGGAATTGCGGTGTTTGATAAGGAGCCGGGGCATTTTCACCTCGATCTCCTTTATGTTGACCCCGATTATCATAATCGCGGCATTGGTACCCAAGCGATGCACTTCATCGAGCAAACGTATGCCGCCACAAAGTGGACGCTGGATACGCCGGCTTATGCCGTCCGCAATCATCACTTTTACGAGAAGTTCGGTTATGTGAAGGTGGGCGAAAACGAAGAAGAAGACGGTTTCCTGCTGATTGCTTACGAGAAGCAGGTTTAATCTGAAGCTAAACGCTGAGTATTACGAGCGTAGTTATAAAGAACACTATTGAGACTCTCAACCCCACCCCCTAGCCCCCTCCCCGGTTACGGCTGAGGGGGAATAAAACAAATAGACTGTATTACTCCCTTCTCCCGAAGTCGGGGGAAGGGTTGGGGTTAGGGGTAAAACGCATTCAAAAGAACCTAATATAACCTGAGTTTCGGATAGTGTTTTCATTCTATCCCCACCCCTAAATCCCCTCCCCACTTCGTAGAGAGGGGACTTAAAGAACCATTGTGAACCATTTTCCTCCCCTTCGCCATGCAATG
>DAOTTO010000236.1:0-7315 GCA_034437895.1 Anaerolineae bacterium
TTTACCCCACCCCTAAATCCCCTCCCCATTGCATGGAGAGGGGACTTCAAGATGCGTTTTTCTCCCCTTCTCCAATACTTGGAGAGGGAGCCGGGGGGTGAGGTAAGCGAAAGTCCTGACAATAATAAAAAATCCCTATGGAAGGGGATTTTTTTGCATTTCGTTTATCCGCCTGATGGTGGTGGTAAAACGGGCGGCGGCCCAACGTTGGGAGGAAAGACAGGGATACGAGGGAACGTAGGCATCGTAACGCAAAGGCTAGGATTGCCGGGCATTACAAAAGCGTCTGGGCATGGATTCGTGGGGTCTACCGGGAATACGCCATGCGGCAGCGGCGTAACCTCAATGACCACCACTTCCGGTGTGACTTCGACCCCTACCACCGAAGACGTGATGATGTCTGGCGCAACTTCCGGCGGGGATGTCACCACTTCGGTTATAATATCCGGCGCGGAAGGCGCGGGAACGGCCATCTCAGGGGGTGGCGGTGTGCTGCCAGCAGAAAGCAGCAAAAGCATAGCGATAATCCATTCAAGCATGGCGTTCAGTCCTTAGGGTGATCAAGCTGTGAAGATAAGTATAGGGTCGTTTTTGTTTATAATAAGCATACATGGAGTTTATTGGGAAATAATTCAAAACTCGGAGAAATTAAAAGCCGTGAGAGTCACGGCCTTTCGTTTATATCGCACGGCGTTGAAATTAGAGTTCTTAGTTTTCTAACTACAGATTATGAGGTTTAATGCGTTATTCCGGCTGCATAAAAACCTCGTCGGCATAACACCACACCCAATTTTCGCCGGGCTGGAACGATTGAATCAGCGGGTGTCCGCTGGCGTGATAATGTTTGGTCGCGTGTTTATTTTTAGACGAATCGTAGCATCCGACATGCCCACAGACTAAACAAATCCGCAAATGCAGCCACGTATCGCCCATCGCCAAACATTCCTCACAGCCTTCCGCGCTGGGTGTTACGTCCTAAATTTGATCGAGATGGGAACAGGTTTTGCTCATAAAAATGGACTCCTCTTAAAATAAAAGTTGGTCGTTTTACTGACGCGGCGAGAAGCCTATTTTATCCCTTTTTATGTCGCAACGATTATTCGAGTTCGATAACCTCGCCGAGTGATTTGTAGCGCTGCCAATACACGCGGAACGCTTGCCGCCCTATATCGGTAAGCGCACAATCCGTATGCGGATAGCGTCCCTGAAAACTCTTGACGATAGTGATATAGCCTGCTTCTTCCAACTTTTGTAACTGTGCGGACATATTGCCTTTCGTCAGTCCAGTAAGGTGAAGTAATGCCTTAAAGTCGGCGCTTTCGCAAGCGGATAAAACCGCAACAATGGCTAAACGGGCAGGTTCATGAATCATGCGATCAATGGTTGTGATGTCGTGGACTTCACGCTCCATCGGCGCTGCCTCTCTGCTGCATTGCAACCTGACGCATGGCATAAAGGCCGCTGACGGTGAGCAACCCTGCCCAAAATAGGCTGAGAATTAAACTAAATAAGCCAGCACTTAACGGCAGTACGGCGATTATCAATGTAGCAGGTAATCCTAAACGGGCAAGCCATTGATAACGTGGAAGCGCCATTTGACTGCCGAGCGTCCAATACATATACGCAGATGCTAAACCTGTTCCAACGTATATCCCACGAATAATCAGCCACCAATCGGCGAATTGCATCGCCAACAGGATTCCGATAACAAAGCTGCACAAACTAATTACATAGCCGATAAAGAGAACACGGCGCGGCATCACCCATGACTTCGGTTTAATGAAGCCCGTATTACGCCAAAGCCAGCGGCGGCGTACAACTTGATTGATATAGTAGAGGCCAAGCTGCGATATGACGAGCGGAATACCAATTGGAAGAACAAACGAAATGAGGATAACAAACAGCGTTCCTTGTGAACGGATGGTATCAACCTGTGATAGCCACAACGCCGGATGATCCCAGAACAGCCAGGCGTAGACGCCCGTAACGAGGATCCAAAATGCCGAGTGAAATTCACGGATGCCGTCGGCAAATTCATAACGAGCAGTGCTTTTTTGAAGTTTAAGGACATTGACCATGTAAAATTTCCTTATATTTATTTATATAGACTAGTTTACATCATAAACCAAAAATGGCAGATTGTCTAGTAAATCGAGATCGGCTGATTGTTGCTTTGCCTCACGAATCAGCATACACTGAGACTGAAACATTTTTCGCAAGGTTTAAAAGGAACAGATCGTGGAAATGCCACATACCCCCAAAGGTCATTTTCTGCTCGGTGATTTACCTGCCTGGAGCCGCGACACGCTGGCGTTCATGCTTAATATTCGGCGCTATGGCGATCTCGTCAGGGCGAAATTCGGCCCTTATCCGTTTTACTTCGCCAGCCATCCCGATCTTTTTCAAGAAATCCTCATGACGAACAGCGATTAATACGAAAAAAGTTTCGCCACGAAAGTAGTGCTGCGGCCTAACTTCGGCAATGGCCTGTTTACCAGCGATGGTGAATTCTGGAAGCGGCAGTGCAAGCTGATGCAGCCTGTGTTCCATACCAAACGGATCGCCGCCTATGCAGACGTTATGGTGGATTACGCGCTGCGCCTGACGGAAAAACGGCAAACCGGGCAGACGCTCCCCATCGACCATGAAATGGTTAACCTCACGATGCACATCGTCACCAAATCCTTATTCGATCTTGAAATGGGAAAAAATGCCGAGGAAGTGGGCGCGGCGGTCACGCGTATTTTAGAGATTATCAACGTGCGTTTTAATCGGCTCAAGCGACTGCCGGAATGGATGCCGACACGAGAAAACCATGACTTTGGCTTAATGAAGCCCGTATTACGCCACAGCCAGCGGCGGCGCACAACCCGTGAAAACGTTGCGGCTTGAAGCCTTACCGCACACTGACTGCCGTTGGCTACAACGATCTCCTGCGATGGCGGCGGGCATTACTGACCATCTCTGGTCAATTCGTGAGGTACTCATGACTGTTTCTGTACCTTCCAACTATGTTTAGGGAGACTACCAAAATTCAGACTTGCAAAGAAAATCCATCCTTTATATAATGAATTTTATAGACGGCAGAAATTTGTCGTTTTACTTAAAAATTCCATAACACATGCGGGCGTAGCAAAGCGGTATTGCGTCTCCTTGCCAAGGAGAAGGCCACGAGTTCGAATCTCGTCGCCCGCTATATAAAAAACAATCCAGAGACAAAGTTCTGGATTGTTTTTGTTTACCTGGAAAATGCGGCGGCTAGTCGTCGCTGCCGATCCCCTTGAGCAGTTCCGCCAGTTCGGGGTCAAGAAACAAGCTGCCCGTCGTCGCGCCCCGTTTGCGCCGGATGACCTTATAGATCGTTCTGATCTCGTGATGATCCTTCAGTTTATCGGGGTCAGGCTGGCGCGGTTCACATTCAAACACATGCTTGACCTGTTCGTAAGTGGCTTCGCTGATGATAACCTCGCCGCGCACCCGCACGACATTACCATCCGCGTCATAGTCAAGAATTTTTTCTGCATGTTCCTGCATAATTTTACAGATCGTCATCGCCTCGCCCAGCGCAGAAAATTCTTTACGTTCTTCCCCGCCGACGTTACCGAGATAGGCCGAGCCGGTGTGGATGCCGATGCCGTAAGCTAAACGATGATCGATGGGTTCCGTCGGCATTTTATCGTGCAGCCCTTCTTGATCGAGCATGATGCTCATAGCGGCATTCACCGCCCGTACCGCATGATCGGCCTGCGGGTTAAGTTGGGTGTTATAGAGTCCGGTGACGGCATCACCCATATATTTATCGACAAGGCCATCAAACAAATTGACACCATCGCTGGCGATGCTGAGATATTCATTGATGATCGACATCAATTCTTTCGGACGATCCGGGAAGTTGCTGCTGAATTTCGTGAAACCGCGAATATCGGCAAACATCGCTGTAATCTCGCGTTCTTCCCCGCTAAAGTTCAAGGTTGCGGCTTTGGCGAGCAGTTCCGGCGGCACGAACACCCCTGCCGCAGATAAGGTAGACTCGGCGTGTTTCTGCTCGGTTAAATCATCCAGCACCAGCGTCAAGCCTTGATTACGTCCGCTGCCGTCTTGCAATGCGTTGACGATGACCTTCCAGAAACGCTTGCCCCGCCCTTCGATGACTGGCTCCACTTCCATCGAAGCCTGTTTGCCACTTTCCAAAACCCCCGTCAGTCTTTCGTAAAATGCTTCGCCCAACATCGGCAAAACTTCATCCAAAGAGTGACCTATGGCATTCGTCACGCCCAAAACACGCTCGGCGGGTTCATTGCAGGTAGTAATTTTCCCGGCGGTATCAATGGCGATGATGCCGTTGGCGACTGAATCGAAGATGTTGTCCATCCGGTCACGCAGTTCCGTCATTTGCAGCAGCCGTTCACGGGCAGATTCAAACAACTGTGCGTTCTCGATAGCGAAAGCCGCTTGATTGGCAAACGCCGTGAGCAGTTCCAGTTCATGCTTCTGGAATAATCCGGCCAGGATGCGGTTATCGCAGTACACCACGCCGATCACTTCGCCGCGTACTTTGAGCGGAACGGCTAAAATGCTGCGGAGCGCAAAACCGACCACGCTTTTCTGTTCCCCATAGCGGCTGTCCATGCTGGCATTATCGGTCAGCACAGGTTCGCCTGTAGCAGCGACATCGCGGATGATGCTCTTGCTAATCATGAACTCACCCTTGCGATTGGGAACATCGTCACTCATCAACTGTGAGCGATCCAAACCGCGTGCGACCTTAAATTGGTCAAGTTCGCCTGTTTCTTTGTTCTTCATTACGATGTAACCACGTTCCGCGCCGGTGATGCCGATGACGGTATCCATGACTTGATTCAAGACTGTTTCGGTATCGAGGCTGGAATTAATCACGGCGTAATTATCAGCCAGCGCCCGAAGCTGTTTCAGTTCAATCTGCGCTCCGGTCAATTGGCGCGATAAGCCTTCCAAGCGCGACTTCAGGGTACGTAAGCCATCCAACGAGGCAGGCGGCAGATTCATCCCGCGCTGCTGCAAAATTTCGCGCTGACTGCGGAGGACTTCGATCAAATCATTGACACGACTGGTCAATTGGCGCACATAATCCTGAGTGGTGAACTCCTGATCGGGGCGGGGAATTTGGATTCTACTCGTGGTTTCGTCAGCCATTTTTACGCTCTAAAAACCTCATAAATGATAACCTCGCCCTTACCTTTGGCGATGATCGGTGGACGTTCTGCGATGCGGATGTTGCGTTTGCCAACCGTCTCTTGCTCAAGGTGTTGGCGGGTTTCTTCACTGATGATAATTTGTCCGAGTTTGGCATTTTCTTCTAGGCGTTTGGCTTTGTTGATGGTATCGCCGATGGCGGTAAACTCACGGCGGCGCAAGCTGCCCACATTGCCGAGCGTGGCGACCCCGGTGTTTATCCCGATGCAGTAATACGGCGGCTGCGGGTTAATCCTTAATTCTTTATACAGCTTGAGGAAGGAGTCGCCAATCGTAAAAGCGGCTTCCACAGCACGTAAGGCATGATCGGGCATGGGGTTCAACTGCGTGTTGAACAACGCCATCACGACATTCCCCATGTATTTATCGATCACCCCTTCATACTGGTGGATGGAATTGGTCGCCAGCGCTAAATAGATATTCAATTCTTCCATGAGCTGCTGAGGGCGAAAATTGCCCGGAAAGCTGTAAAGCGGACGCACATTGACATAAACACACGTCACATCCCGTTCCTCGCCACCGAGGGGCAAATTAGCGATTTCGGCGATTTTAGCTACCATCTGCGGCGGCAGATATTTATTCACAATATTGAGCTGTTCTTCGCGCTTGCGCTGGTCGGTCAGATCATCCAGCACCATCGCCACGCCCTGCACCTCGTCCGTCGTATCCTTCAACGGGCTGAGTTTAACGTTGAGCATAATGCGGCCTCGATCTGGCACTTCCATTTCGGATTCCATCACTTGGCTTTCCGAATTGTGCCGGATTTCCGCCAGATGCGTATCCAAGTCGGCGCTGACACCCGGCAAGACCGAACTCAAGCGCTGACCGAGCGATTGTGATTCTGATCTTCCCAAAATTTGTGCGGCGGCGCGGTTAAACGTCTGGACGTAATTGTGCGTGTCGGCGGTGATTACCCCGCTTCCGATAGAGTCGAACACATTATCCATTAACTCTTTCATGCCGGTGATTTCGCCCGTTGACTGCTGGATTTCGGTATAGAGTCGGGCATTCTCGATGGCGACTGAGGCTTGATTAGCAAAGGCCGCCAATAGATTTTTCTCACGCTGCTCAAATACGCCGGAACGCAGCCGATTATCCACATACACCACGCCGACCACCTCATCGCGGTACTTCAGCGGCACACACAGCACCGAGCGCAGGGTAAATTGGGCGATGCTCACGTTGCCTTGCAAGCGCTCATCTTTATAAGCATTATCGGCTAAAAGCGGTTCGCCACTTTCCAGCACATCGCGCACAATCGAATTGCTGATTTGGGGCGGGCCGCTGCTGCCCTGCCGGGGGAGCAGTTCGCTTTCGCGCCCGACGAGAATACTCAAGTCGCCCGAACCATGTTCTTTCAAAATAATATAGCCGCGTTCCGCCCCGGTTAGATTAATCACCGTATCCATCGCTTGATTCAATACTTCATCAAGGTCGAGCGAGGAATTGGTTATAGCGGATGTATCCGCTAAGGAACGAAGCTGCCCAATCTCGGTTTGATCGTTGATGAGGCTGTTTTCAAGTTTGGCGATATCGCCTTCCATACCAGCAAGAGTCTGTATCACCAGCGGCGGCAGGCTCATGCCACGCATTTTGAGCAGTTCGCGCTGGCTGCGGAGTGAGGCGGAGATTTCCTCCACCATCGTTTTAAGGCGGCGAAGTTCGCCGATGGGGGTCAGTTGTTGATCGTTTGCGTCCGCCATGAATTTACTACCGGGATAATTGATGAATAATCCAGAATTATAACACCAAAAGCGCCCTACCGCTGAATATCGCGGGTTGCGCTCTGGTGAGAAAAAACTAACCTTTTGTTCGCTTCTGCAACTTAAGGAACAGGAAATCAGTATAATATTTGCAACGTTTAGATGCAAATTGGTTAAGGTCGTTAATAACGCTTTTAGACCACCTCTTCCGGTCAACTCCGAAGCCCACTATAATGTCGCAAGATAAATTCAGGAAAATTTCATGAATCAATTTTTGTTTTACTGGCAGTATGCCCTGCGGAATGTGTGGCGCAACCGGCGCTGGTCGTCCTTTGCGATTTTATCCGTTGCGGCGGGCGTGGCGACAGTCGTGGCGTTAC
>DAOTTO010000237.1:0-4288 GCA_034437895.1 Anaerolineae bacterium
GTTTTTGCTGCAATGGAAGATGAGTTCTTCGCGGACTTCACCATATTCATAGCGCCATAGGCCGTAGCGCTGCGCGGTTTCTTCAGGGATTTCCAATGACGAATAGACTTTGACGCGGAAGCCAGCTTCCTGCATCCGATCAACAATGTCACAGCCATAAATGCGGACGTGATCGTACTGCTCGAAGTGCTTTTTACGTTCTGCCGGGGTGGTAATGGTGGAGTCTTCGTAAGTCAGTTGATCCATTTTAACAGGCGTGGTGATGAACGCGCAGCCGCCCGGCCTTAACACGCGTTGCAGTTCGCGCAGGGCGTTATGGTCATCCGGCACATGTTCCAGGACGTGGTTACAGATGATCGCATCGAAGCTGTCATCAGCAAAGGCCAATTTGGTAATGTCCATTTGCAGCGAGACGTTTGCGCCCACATGCTCGGTCAGTTCCAGATCGACACCAACAAAATCAATATTCGGCATCTGCCTAAAACGCCGCGCTAGGGATGTTTCTGGCGCGAGATGAAGTAGACGCGTCGGGGCTTGAAACATCGACGTTTGATTTTCCAGATACAGCCACAGCCAGCGGTGACGTTCCAATGAGAGGCAGCGTGGGCAGAGGGCTGTCCGCGCAGGCGATTCGCCGCCGAGAACAAATGTTCTCAGACTGGCATTGCAGCAGGGACAAACAACACTGGTGCCATAGAGAGAGGCCGCACGCAGCCAACGATAAGTCTCTACAATGTGCGATTTATAGCGCTCTGGCAGCACCGCTTTAATTTGTTTGTAGTTGATCTGCTGGACGCTCAAATTACACTCCTTCACCGATTACTCTCATTATTGTAACAGTATTCTATCCGCGAAATTCTCAATAATATCTGAATAATAGGTTTGTTCAGGGTATAGAATGTTGAGAAAAAACAACGAAAGAAGGGTTTAAGGGCTGGATAGTGGGCTTTTGTGCTTTACTTTCTTCCTATTCCACAAGCAGCTCCCATTCCGCCATGACGGTTTGCAAGTCTGCTTCGGTTTGTGTGTAGGCCGCGCCGAGTTCGCTGACCTTTTTCGCGTCTCCGGCGGTACTGGATTCTTCAATGGCGGTGATGATTTGCTCCAGTTGTGTTTCCAGCGCGAGGATTTTTTCCTCGACTTCTTCAACTTTCTTCCGAAGCTGATGCTGGCTCAGGCCATGTTTTTTAGCCGATTCGCTGCCAGTCGCACCATTCTTGCCATTTATTCCGATCTTACCGTTAGATTTAGATGCTGTCTGTGGGACATTTGTCACGGAGGCTTGGGCTTGCCGCGCCGCCATATACTCCCGATATGTACCGCCGAAGACCTCTAATTTCCCCGGACTCGCCGCCCAAATTTGGGTCGCTAGGGCATCAATCAGATAGCGGTCATGGCTCACTAGGAGAATCGTCCCAGTGAAGTTCGCCAGCACTTCTTGCAGCACTTCCTGACTGTCGATGTCGAGATGGTTGGTTGGTTCGTCCAGCAGCAGCAGATTTGCGCCATCGAGTTGCAGCTTTGCCAGCGCCAGCCGCCCCCGTTCTCCACCGGAGAGGGTTTCGGTGTTACGGAAGACATCTTCGCCTGTAAACAGAAATTGCGCCAAAACATTCCGCGCCTCGCTGAGAGGCATCGGCTTGACCGTCGTGATTTCGTCAATCAGCGTGTTACGGGGCGAAACAAGTTCGTGCGCCTGCGCGAAATAGCCGATTTTGACCGCCGCTCCGATGGTGGCTTCGCCAGAAAGCGGCGCTAACTGACCGATAACCGTTTTTAAGAAGGTACTTTTGCCTACGCCGTTGGGGCCAATCAATGCGGCGGTTTCCCCGCGATAGAGCGTAATATCGGGCGCATAAAACAGCGGCTTGTTATCATCAGGATAGCCGACAGCGATGGTCTTGGTCATCAGCACTTTGTCGCCGGAGCGCATCGAAGCAGCAATTCGTAGGTTCATTTCCTTACGCTGACCCCGCGGCTTACCTATGATCTTGCCGCGCCGTTTCATTGTCTCCAGCCGTTTTTGGCGACCTTTGGCCTGCGCTGTGCCGCGACTGCCCATGTGTTTGCGGATATAGTCCTGCTCTTTGATGAGGAATTCCTGCTGCGATTCATATTCTTTCAGCAGGCGCTCGTGCCGTTCTGCCCGCTGCTGCACATAATGGCTGTAGTTGCCGCGATACGTCTCGATCATCCCATATTCCATTTCCCAAATGCCTTTTGCGAAGGAATCCATGAAGTAACGATCATGGCTGACAGCCAGCACCGCACCGGGGAAATCGCTCAAAAAATTTTCCAGCCACTCCACCGCTTCGATATCGAGATGGTTGGTCGGCTCATCCAGCACCAACAGATCAGGTGCTTCCAGCAGCAACCGTCCGAGCAGCGCCCGTGTTTTTTGTCCGCCGGAAAGTTTGGAAAGCGGCGTGTCATAATCTTTTTCGGTAAAGCCCACGCCTTGCAGCACCATACGGATGCGCGTGTCGTAGGTATAGCCGCCAGCGTGTTCAAATTTTTCTTGCAGCACACCATATGCGATCAATGCTTGATCGTGCTGAGTCGGATCCGCCAGCGCATCGCTCAGATGATGGAGTTCGGTTTCCATCTGGCGCAAGGCATCAAAGGCGTGAAGCTGTTCTTCCCACAGCGTGTGATTGCCGACCATCTCCGGGCGCTGCGGCAAAAATCCAATTTGGGCATTTTTGGCTAACGCGACGCTGCCTTCTGTTGGCGTATCTAGGCCAACGATCAGGTTTAAGAGAGTCGTTTTGCCAGCACCATTGGGGCCAACGAGGGCGATACGCGCTTTTTGCGGCACTTCGACACTGATACCGCTGAAAATTTCATCAGGGCCGTAAAATTTGGAGAGGTTATTAGTCGTCAGCAGGGACATAATTTTTCCGTAAATGCTAAAGGCAACATGCCCTGATTATAACATTGAACGATGAAGATAAAGGCGTAAAATGATAAGCTGCGAAGTGATCTTCCTCTGCCTGCTTTTACGTTTTTATTTCGGAAAAAACTGTTCACTAACCAATTAAAAACTCCACTACATCCTTATTATGAAATTCTTCCTAAAGATTGCCGAAGACGGTAAATTTTGATTGACCGCCCTTATACTGTCATGATAACCTGTGCGTAGTTCGGTATCAAAGTACTATATTGACCCACAAAATAAGCAGGCACAGCCGCCAGACACAGGAGAAACCAACATGATGAACAAAGCAGAAATCATACGCCGCAATCTCTTAACCTTTCTTATCCGCAGTCGCAATCTCGCCGGGATGAACCTGAGTGGGTTGGACTTGGGCGGTCTCGATTTAAGCGGCGTAAATTTGCGCGGCGCGAACTTGGCAGGCGCGAATTTGATGGGCGCAAACCTCTCCCGTGCGGATTTAGGCGGCGCGATTCTGTACTGCACCAATTTGTCTTACGCCAATTTGAATCGCACGAATCTGGATGATACATTGATGAAAAATACTAAGCTGGTCGGCGCATACTTTGGTGATCCGCTGGCGGCGCTACTAGAGGCAGTCGATATGGAAGAAACGATGGAAATTCCCGCCTTAGCGCAGACGGCTTAACCCCAATAATTAGGGATATAAGCATAATTAAGGGAATTAGCCCCGTAGTACTGTTTACGCCACCACGGGTTAGATGTATCCTTGAATCATAAGCAAAAAGTTAACGGTGTGTAAAATCACAATGCTTGATTTATCTTCTCAACAACCCATGTACGCAAGACTCCTAGCACGTCGGCGCATACTCATGCTCATCGAAACGATGCCGCAGGCGATTGTGGCTGCTGATATTGCCGCGATTTGGGGAGTGAAGCTGGAAGATGCAAGTTTTTATTGCCGTGATTTAGCTGAAGTCGTCGCGGAGATCGATACGCTTTCTACGCACGACAAGGCCATGTTGGAATGGGCGATTTTGGATAACATCCACGCCTATTGTGCATGGACACCTGCTTATCGGCAGACCACGATTACGGCGGCGCATTGGGCGCTTATCCGTCCTTCGTACTTAAACCCTTTAAACTATAAGTATCCCAATAACGCTCGCAAACCCTCAACCTTTAAATAACCAGGCAATTTTCCTGCTTGATTTGGCAAAATACAACAGACACGGCGCATCCCTCTTTTAGGACGCGCCGTGTCTGTTAGTCACAGGACTTTCGCTTACCTCACCCCCCGGCACCCTCTCCAAGTATTGGAGAAGGGGAGAAAAACGCATCTTGAAGTCCCCTCTCCATGCAATGGGGAGGGGATTTAGGGGTGGGGTAAAT
>DAOTTO010000238.1:0-53156 GCA_034437895.1 Anaerolineae bacterium
TCGACTCGGCGGCGTTGTATGTTTTGCCAGCAGGTTCGCCGGAAAGATTGAGCAGATCAAAGCCGGAAGGCTGCGCCGCGTTATAAAGATTGAGCGTGAGATCGTAATAAAGCAGGGGAGCGCCTTCTGGCAGCGAGAGTAAGTTATATGCCTCTCCAATGTCATCTTGATTCCATTCTGCCGTGCCGACCTGATCGGGACGGGCGATCATGGCATCATCACGGGCAAGTGAGTCGCCAAGCTGATCGACCAAATCGGCGGCGACACTGACGTTTTGCATCGGCGGCTGAATCAGCGACCATTCCGTCCGTAAGCAAACACCAGCGCGTGAGGGGATGTATCCGGCTGAGTTTAATTCAATTTCACCATAAACGGGCGAAAGCACTAAAGACCGCATTTCTGGACGGGCTTGTAAGATAAAGGCTTGTGTTCGTAAGCCGAAGAAATCCTGCGGTGGATGGGCTTCCGCGCTGATGCCTGTCAGCAAGCAGGGGTACATACCGCGTGTATCCGCTGGAAGCTGGAACCACGTTAAAAATTCAATCTGACGTGTGCCGCTGGCGAAAAGCTGGTCAAGTTCTTGCAAAACGGTCTTTTCATCCGCATACAGCGGCATGTTGACGAACTGCGCCTGAATATTCAACTGTTTTTCAAAGTAGATTTGCAAGGCGGGTTCAGTGGGGAAGGGGAGAAGGATTACGGCATCCGGTGGCAGAGTCGCATAATAGGCCGCGAGTCCGGCGAAATCATCATGCTGATAAGTGCGGGTGGTGGTGATTTGGTGGAGGCTGGCAATTGAGGTGAGTCCTGCGAGGACGACTAAAGCAACCTCACCTCCCAACCCCCTCTCCAATAGATGGAGAGGGGGAGCAATACGTGCTGCTCTTTTTGCTATGACGTTCACACCTGCCGCCAGCAGAATTAAAGTCCCCGGTACGGCGGCGATATAGTAGCGCGGGTGAAAGTCGATATGGGCGGCGAGGAGCAGGGCAGTGGTAAGGCATGGGATCATCAGGACATGGGAGATAAGGAGGAAGTGGTGAGTGCTGAGTGCTGAGTGCTGAGCAGTTTTGCGATTAAATGCTTTGTGATCTTCGCGCCTTTGTGGTTCAAAAATTAGCGCGATAGCACCTAAAATGAGGGCTAACCCTAACCCATTAATGAGTAAATTATTTCCAGAATTGCGTAACTGCGGGAGGACGGGCAGGAAATAGCTGTACCAGATGTCGCGTAGGAGGCCGAAGCCGATTTGGGGCGGGGTATTCAAGGCCGTTCCAGACGGCGATTGTGTCAGCAACCAAGGGATATACAGGACGATCAGCGTGATTTGCAGACCTGCCCAGACGATCATCCGCCTCCACTGCCTTTGCAGCAGCCATAGGATACCGAGCGCGATATTGAGCCAGACGATCAGCGGGACGACGAGGTTATGGGTATACAGGCCGATTATTTCCGCGCCGAAGATCAGCGCCCAATTGCGCCACAGCGGGGATTTATGGCGTAAAAGGTTTTCCGCCCCGTAAAGCACCAGGAGCGCGATCAATGGGACAGCGATATACGCCCGGATTTCATGTGCGTATGACCACAGCAGGGGCGAAAAAGCGGTAAGCGCTCCGCCTGCTAATCCAACCGTGAAACCATACCAGCGCCAGCCAATTTTGAGTGCGAAGGCCACCCCGACCACGCTGAGCAAGACGGAGGTATAACGTAAGGCCAACGGTGATTCGCCCGCACCCATGCGCCACAGCAAACTCGCAGTCGCGTAATAAAAGGGCGGGGTGTTGTCGTCCGGCATGACTCCGGTGATGGCGCGGATGCTCCAACCTTCGTCATGCCAGACCGACTCGGTGTTAAGATGCCACATCCGCAGCGCGAAGGCCGCAAGAAGAATGAGTGAGATAAGAAGGTATAGAGACACGATACGGCGCGTCCCTACCAGCATGTTCTTTTGGGTCACAAATCAAATCCGTCAACGTCATGTCCAATTCAGTCCGAATTGTAACATAGCCTACTGGCGTTGTGCGGTAAAGACGATTTGTAAATTGTCGGCTGTAACCGTTACGGATTGCATCGTAATCAAGCCGCGATTATTCTCGGCGCGGCGGGCAAGTCCCTCGGCAAGACGGGCATTAAAATCCGCGATGCGCTCGTCGGTGAGATCAAGTCCTTCAATATCGGCCTGCGTGATTTGCGCCGTTAAAGCGCCATTTTGCACACTCAATGTTACGGTAACACTTCCGCTCACCGTACCGCCGCCGTCGCGCCGATCATGCTGCCCATTGATGACGATTTGACCCGCTTGCAAATCGACCTGCGGATCGCGCAGCAGGGGATTGGCGGATTGGGCGAGGGCGCTCTCAATGGCGGTGTTGACTTCAGCTTCAGTTAAGGTCGCGGTGATGGTAAAGCCGCCGGCGGGATTACGCTCGACATCAACATTGGCGCGGTTACAGCCAACGAGCAGCAGTGGAACGGCAAAGATGAACATCAGAAGGCGTATTTTCATGATTGATCCCCTTATTGTTTCTTGTTTGAATGATAGCTTTAGTCTAAAAGCATTTTGGGCGTGAAATCCTCAAATCTGTGTAAGGAGTTTGTAAATTTTTACCGTTCCAGCGTTCCGATAGTGGCGTAATTCTGTCCATCGCTGCTGAGAATATCGGTAAAGGTGTTGTCCGCATTCAGCAGGTAAATCTTAACGCCGACAGTGTATATCCCCGGCGCGAGTGTGGTGATGCCTTTAGCCAGCCGCATCGAGCGCGAATCATAAATTACCTCATCAGGCGACCATGTGCTGGTGGGACGTGCGCCATCAAAAGGATATGAGTCGATTTGGCCTACGAGTCGCCCACTTTGATCTAATAAAATAGCCGAAACCGTATAATCGTTGGTGGTTGATCCCGCGATCTGCCACCATAAATCGACGTGCATTTGATCGGGATAGATGATCGCATCGCGCAGAGTCATGCCGTTCTCAAAAGTCGCGGGCGCTTCCTCACTTGGCGGCAGCATATCATAACGGAACAGGTCTAAGGCGCTGCCGAGCCAATCGTAAGTGATATGGGCGGTTTGGACGTGTCCGGTTTGCGCGAGGGCATCGAATCCGCTCATATCTTTTGACCAGTGCATAAACCACACATGCGGATGCTGGTTTAGGAGGGCAGGGAGTCCGGCGGCGTAGGTATCGCCTTCTTCAAGCTGCCACTGGCGCAGTGAGCGCACGTCTACTCCGTCGGGCAGCAAACGGTCAAAGTGATAGACCATCTGCCAATCGCCGGAAGGGGTGATATGTGCTAACGCCAGATCACCGGGTTCGGCATATTCGGCGGTGGTTTTTGCAATTTCGCGGAAATCAGGGCGGGCGCGATCTGCTTGTAAATCATCGACTGCTACGCCATAAACGACGATCACGGCGACCAGAAAGCCAAGTGTCATACCGCGAAAATGCCCTAATCCGAAGGCAATCAAGAGCGCGACGGCAGGCGTGATTTGCGTCAGGCGATAATCCATCAGGATCGGGACGCGCAGATTGAGGAGATAGGTCAGCGTAATCGGGACGACCAACCATGCGAGGAGAAGGAGTGATGAGCGATGCGTTTTGAGTTCTGAGTGCTGACCTTCTCTCTTCTTGGCGCTCTTGGTGTCTTGGTGGTTCAATTTTTTGGATTGAAAAGTGAATAAGCCGATCAGGGCGAGGCCGATGAGGAGCGCCCACTGCCGCGTAAACCATTGGTCGCGCCAGTTCCAGAGCGATGCCAGTGTCGAAGGCACGTTATAGCCTGTCCCGATGTTGGCGATCTGTCCGCTGACGACGATCAACAGCCAGGGAACAAAGGCCGCGCCGACGATAGCAAATCCGATGAGGGCTTCCGCCAACCGCCGTCCACGCAAAAACAGCAGCGTATAAATGCCTTGTGCAGCGAGAGTACAAATCCCGATGTAATGAGTGTAGAGCAGCAGCAGAGAGACTGCGCCCCAATCCAGCAAATAGCCGCGTCGGTTGGTGCGAATCCAGCGCAAAAATGCCCACATGCTCAAGGCCGCCCATAGGACGTGCCACGTATACTGGCGCATTTGCTGCCCGATATAGCCCTCCATGTCGGCAAGCGCCATCATCAGCGCCGCCAAAATTGGAATGACGCTCTCGCTGTAGGTGCGACTCGCCAAGTCGCCCCTATGACGATTTGGCGCTTGTCGTAGTTGCTCCAATTCATTGGCGATTTGATACACCACCGCCACGCTCAAAAGGCTGGGAATCACCGAAAAATAGCGCAGCGCAAATTCACTGAGTCCAGTGAAGGCCGCCCACGCTCGCAGCGTGAAAAAGTAAATCGGCGGATGCACATCGTTGATGATAATTTCCCAGGCGCGGGTGATGTCTGGCTGGCGCAGTGTCCAATACGAAAAACCTTCATCCACGAGCAGGCTTTCATCAGCAATATGGATGACACGCCCGACAAAGGCGATCATAAAAATCAGGGTGAGCAGGATGTATTTGCTGCGTTTGAACATAAGGCCCATGATTGATGTCAGGCAATCTAGCGATTGTACAATCTATGCTAAAATAAAGGTATCTTTTTAGAGGCAAAAGTAAACCTCATGATCGATCATGCGCCTGTTCTGGATTTAAGCAAATATATTGAAAAACATTTTTTTGGCATACGTCCCCATCTGCGCGGACATCGGCTTCCAGTGGCGACTGTGGCTTATATGGCACGAGACAGCAAATATTCCATTGCTGATTTGACGGATGTCTTTACGATCAGCGAATCGGAAGTGCTGGCAGCATTACTTTACTACGCAGAAAATAAACAAGAGATTGATAAACAAGAAGCCGCATATCAAGCAGTAGCCATTGAAGACTGGATAAATTATGGCGACGATGCCCTTGCGTTATTACTTCGACGAAATGATGCCGCGTCCAGTAGCCAAGGAATTGACAAAACTGGGAATTGAGGTGGTGATGGCAGTTGATGTAGACATGACCGGAAAAAAAGACCCGGTACATCGCGCTTATGCTACAGAAAACAATCTTGTTTTGGTCACTCATGATCGGCCTTTCGCCGGACTTACCTCCAAGTTGACCAACCATACTGGCTTAATATGTTGGCTTGGCAAAACGGATAATTTCGGCGGTCAAATTCAGGCTTTGAGCAAATTCGCTAACGAACACACTGTTGAACAAGTTGAGGGACAAGTATTTTGGCTAAACCCTGATCCTAATTAATCTGTACCGTCGCCACGATGGGCAGATGATCGGAAGCGGTAGTCGGCGGAATTTGAAAATCCACAAACTTAAAATCCGGTGTCCCAAAAATCCAATCAATCCGGAAAAGTGCCTCTGTCGAGCTATACGTCATCATGGTGGGGTCGCCTGCTTCATCCTGTGCGCTGCTGAAGCCTGCATCCAGATAAGTTTGGACATCGGCCTTACCGGGGAAAGCATTCATGTCGCCTGCAATAATGGTGAACGGCGCTCTTTCCCAAGCGGTTAAGACTTCCTGCACTTCACCTTGTCGGCGTTCCGGCCCCACGCCATTCGATAGATGGGTGTTGATGACGGTGATGATCGTATCGCCTACATTGTAAGTTGTGAGCAGATAGCTGCGGCGGGTATTATTCCCGATGCGGGTGAGAAAGCCAGTGCGCGACTCGTTTAGCGGAAAGCGGCTTAAGGTGACATTGCCAAGCTGCCAATCGCGCCCCGGCACAAAGACATAGGGCATATCTAGCCGCCTTGCCAGCCACGTCGCCATATCCGCCCCTCCGCCTATGATAACGCCCCGCGCAACTTCTTGCAGCGTGACGACATCGGCATCTTGCGCTTCGATAATTTGCGCGATAGCTTCGAGATCAAGCGCCCCGAAAGCATTCACGCCATAATGGACGTTATAGCTCACGACGCGGAATTTATCTTTGGCGATGGAATCAGCTTTCGGCGCGGGATTCAAGAAAAATACCCCCGCCGGAATAATCAACAGTAAAAGTGGCGCAAGCAGCGGACGATAATCTAGCGATCCGCCAGAACGGAGCGCGACAAAGAGGCTGGCAATCAACAACGCTGCGCCGATGATTCCTGCAACAAGGCTCGTCAGCGGCAGTGCAATCGTCATCACGGCGTAATATCCGAGGCTGATCGCCGCCAAGAGGAGGCCGCTTAAGGTCATTGTGATCGCGGTGGGCAGTAGATTCGTGCTTAATGTTGTCTCGACGTTCAGTGCCGCCCCGATCAATAATGCGCCGACCAGTTGCCCGGCGAACAATAACGGGATAAAGGCGATGCCATGCGCGACTAAAGCGCATCCCGCCAATAGAATCAGCATAAGGCTTCCGATAATCAAGCCAACAGCCGGAATCGAGAGGGACTGAACGCGATAGATCGCCCACAGCGCGAGGGTATCCGCTAGTAAAATCATCCCTGCCGCGAGGGGAAGTTGTAAACCAGAAGCCGAAATCACAAAGCCGAGATTTTGAAAGAAAATGACCTGAATAATGACATAAGGCAGCAGCAGAATCGTTTTCCAACCGACCTCGTGAGGATGTTCCGCGAAGGTTCGGCTGGCTTGCCATAAACTGACGATCAAGGCCACACTCATGAAAATGGTTAAGAAAAGGGGAATAATCCCCGGCTGCCAGATGAAATCCCATGTTGAAAATAGCGTTAGTAGGGTGGTATCCAGCGCGAATCCGCACAGCATCCCTACAATAAAAATCATCCCGCCGTGTTCATCAGCCCGCAGCCATGCCAATAGCAGCGTCCAGACGATCAGGGTTAAGCCGAGTCCTAAAATCGCCAGCAGCGGCCCTACAAAACTTGGTGACAGCGTGATTTGCATGATGAGGCGAATCAAAACGAGTCCGATCACGGCGGCAACTAATGCTCGGAGCGGATTAAGTGCGCCATTCAGCGGGATAATCAGTAAGGGCGAAAGCATCACCCCCGCCATAATAAGTCCGGTGATGGTATTCCCATGTAAAGCGACGAAATTATTGACGATCAGCACAAAAAAGACGCGCAAAATTTGTAGGCCGATGATAAAACTCAGCGCGACGAGCGCCCCGCGCCAGAGGTAATCGAATGAAGAGAGGCGATTTTGCATAGATAAGCTACTTTCGGTTGCTGATGTTTGCATCGATTTTATCAGTAAATGCGCGTTACAGCGTACAATCAAAATACGCACATTCAAACATTTTTGGGTGAACTTATGGTGCTTAATTGGATGCTCAACCGTCCGACGTGGCGGCTTTACACAGAATTAGCCGAGTCATCGCCGCTGCTGGTTTTGAATCCGGGTCTGGTTGGATTTCGGATTTATAAAGTCGGCGGCAAACGGACTCGGTGGCGTTCATCCATTTTATTGATTAACGAGGATGGGATAACGGTATATCGCAATCAGGCAAAAACACCGATTGATTTTACCTGTAGACCAGAGCAGTTGCGCTGGTTCGGGCGACCCGATAAATATCATCCCGGCACAAATCACTTGATGATTCATGCCCAAATTGGCGACTCGTGGCAGGTGTTGTCGCTGTGGGCGTGGCGGGATAATATCGGCGACATCGTGCGGGCGCTAAAAGCTATCGCCACGCCGGAGCAGATTAAAGCCTATCGCCGCGCACGACCTTATATCCATTATCAGGTCGAGGCGGCCTATCCGGGTGTGCAGGATATTCACGGTGCATGGACGTTAGATGCGCGTGTGCGCTTGTATATCACGCCTGCATTTTTGGTTGTGCTTGCGGCGGATAAAAGCAGACGGTTTGTGGTTCAAAAAAGTATCCCGTTAGCGCAAATTCAAGAGATCGAAACCATGCTGCGATTAGATCGCCTCACGCAAGAGGGCATTGTGCGGTTTAAAGTCGGTGAGGAAAAGTTGGCTTATGCCATGCTGGATTTTCAAACGTTTGCAGATCGGTTAGCGGAAGCGGCGCGGCGGACGCTGGAAGACCCGATAATGGAACATGGTAAGAAAAAGAAGTATGACGAGGAATGGGATTAACTCAGATTAAAAGTGCGTCTATGAAAGTAATACAAAAAATTTAACCACCAAGACACCAAGATCGCCAAGAATAATTTGAGAAATTCTCTTTGGCATTGTCTGTGGCTTGGTGATTAAATGAATTTCCTAATTTTACCGTCCGGCAACGAGGCGTTCATCAACTTCTTCGCTGGAGATCAAGCGACCATCGCGCACTTCTTGGACGCGAGGTATTAATCCTGCCAGGTCTTTATCGTGGGTGACCATCACAATCGTTTTGCCCTGCGCGACCAATTCCTCGAACATGCCGAAGACCAGCCCGGCGGAGACAGTATCCAGATTACCTGTTGGCTCATCACCAACAAGCAGTTGAGGATCGTTCACTAATGCACGGGCGATGGCGGCACGCTGCTGCTGCCCACCGGAAATCTGGCTCGGATACTTATTCGCCACATCGGGTAGATCGACTCTTTCTAGCATGTCCATCGCCCGTTGATGGCGTTTTCCGGGATAGGTGCCAGTGTAGTTCATCGGCATCATGACATTTTCCAGTACTGTCAGCGTGGGTAGAAGCTGAAAGAACTGAAACACGACACCAACATTTTTGCCACGCCATTTGGCGACCTGATTTTCGCTCATCTTGGTCAGGCGCTCGCCGCAGACATAAACTTCGCCTTCGGTAGGGCGATCAATGCCCGTTATCATGTTAATCATAGTGCTTTTGCCGCTACCGGAAGGCCCAACAATCGCCATAAATTCGCCTGCATCGACTTGTAAATCTACGCCCCGCAGCGCTTCCAGCGGCCCTGCTTTGGTCTTGTAGATTTTCTTTACGCCTTCCAGCGAAATCAGCGGTTTGTTGGCGGCGCTGCCGTTTCCATTGCCGTTACGTTTTTGCTTGTCATTTGTCATGTTGTTTTCCTTTGTTTCGTCATTTTGTAGGGGCGACTCGCCGAGTCGCCCCTACGCGACATATTATCTTTATTGGTAGCGCAGAATATCTGAAACCGTCTTACGTGCCGCAGAGAGCGAAGGCCACAGGCTGGCGATAATCGTAATCACGATCATGCCAACTAACCCCAGTAAAGCGGCCTGCACCGGATAAACGGGCGGGAAGGTCTCGATAAATTGCGTAACGGTCAGCAGCATGTATTGAATGGCGACGGCGATAGGCAGGCCAACGAGCCACGCGATGATGCCGACGACCATACCTTCGGTCAAAAACTGCGTAGCAACCGTGCCGGAACTCGCGCCGATGGAGCGCATCACGCCGATTTCTTTTTGCCGCTCGAAGACACTCATGGAAAGAGTTGTCAGCAGACCAAGCGCACCTACCAGCGCGATTAACCCTGCGACCAATTGCAACACGACTTGAATAATCGTGAAGAAGTTAGTGAGCAGATCAACCTGCGCGACAAAGTTAATCGTCTGAACGGGGATACCCGCGCTCAGGAAATCTTCGTTGAGCGCATCGATGATGTCATCCAACTGCGCCGTCGTCGGGTTTTCCAGTGTCGTCGTCAAGAAGTAGGCTTGCGGCTGTGGGACTCGTTCACCGTCCAAATTTTGCCCGTCAAGGGTTGCCAACTGCTGCCAATCGAGGCCGATGAGTTCCGCAGGCAGGGCATCAGATTGCATTTGCGCGGGTAAATCCAGAATGCCCGTCACCGTAAAGGTCTCGGTTGCACCGTCGGGTTGCGATGAGGCTAACTGCAAGGTATCGCCAACGGCATAACCGCCGTTTTCCGCCAGCGCTCGGCTGATGACAACCGTTGGTTCGTCGGGGGTAAAAATTGCGCCGCCGTCTTCGATGAAATTGGCAAAGAGTGTGGCGGCCTCACGGGTAAAACCGAAGGCGGCTGCTTCTGCTGCTGCGCCACCCTCTTTAGCCGCGTTGACCAGCGAAGCGTAACGCAAGAAATTCGCTGCTTCCGCCGGAACAGGGATGGGAGAAGTGAGTTCTGGGACAGTGGTATAACCCGTCACTTCCGCTAAAACGCGCCAATCCATCCATACTTGGTCAAAGGGATAATTCGAGAGGCCGACGATAATCAGCTCTTTGGTGTTGCCGGGGACTTTAAGGACGACACTATCACCGACATTTTTGCCCATTTTAGTGGCAAGTGTCTGTGCGAGGATAATCCCATTGCTGCCATTGGCATCCGTCAACGGGTCGCCCACGTCCACTGTGAAGTTAAAAGCAGGGGTCGCGCTGTTGATGTCGTAGCCGTAAGCGAAGATTCCCGGAGGGCCGCCTGCCGCTAAAACCGGCTCGTAACCTTCAAATTCGACTTGGTATTGAAATCCCGGCTCAATCGCGCCGATCAGATTGTTATCAGCCGTCTGGAAGTTATCGCTAATGATGGCGTTAATTTGTTCTGGGTCTCGGCCTTGATTCGGCACGAGGCCGATTTCCACATTAAATGTGTCGATAAACGTGCCAATACCGTTGGTGAGTGAATTAAACACCGCGAAGATACCCATAAACGCGCCTGCCGCAATCGACAAGGTAATCACTGTAAAGGCGAGACGGCTTTTCTTGATGCTGACGTTGCTCAAACCCTGCCGGATCGTAATCGGGATGGGCAGGGCGCTGATTAACTTGGCAAGCGGCCCGGTGCCATATTTGGCATCAATACCGAGATCGGTTATCGCGTCCAGAATCTTCACCTGTGTTCCCAAGAAAACAGGCAGCACTGCGGCTAGGACTGGAATCAGCAGACCGACGATCACGCCTATGATGATTGAACTGGTCGAAATCTGGAACCCGTCCAGCACCGTACCGAGCGTGGGGGCGAGAGCTTGCGCGGCGGCATTCCCGCCCAAAATACCAACGATTACACCGGGGGTCACGCCGATTACGCCATAAGAGAAGGCGATGCCGCAGTACATGACGAAGTTATCCCAGCGGGTCGCGCCCATCGACTTCATCACGCCGATCAAGCGTTTTTGCTCGACGACAATCGAACTGATGACGTTAATCACTAAAAAGCCAGAGACGACCAACGCGACAATCGCTAGAAAGCCCATCGTATTACCAATGGTTTGTGCGCCTTGAATCTGTTGATTTTCCGCTGGATTTTGCACGAGTGTAAAAACGGGACGATAGGCGGTCTCATTAGCAATCAGGTTAGAAAACGCCTCTTGCTGTGCTTCCGCCGTCGGAAAATCCACAAAACGTGCCTCAAATGCTGAAAGACCGATTAAGCCAGACACATAATTGACATTCGTAGGCGAAGCGTACATACGCTGATTTGTACCTTGATAGGCATCAAAGACGATGCCCGAAACTGTCCATGTTTCCAGCGTCCCAATTTCGCCTGCTTGGGTGGCATCCTTTGAAGGACTCAAAATACGGAAGATGAGGGTATCGCCAACACCGATAAGGAGGCTTTCTGCGGTACGCTGTTCTAACGCGACCTGATTTTGCCCTTCGGCTGGATAGTCACCCTCGATGAGGCGCAGGGGTTCCATCAGCATTTCTGCAAATGGCACGGTATAGCCCACGAGAACGGCTTGGTCAAAGTCTTCGGCATCCTCGCTGAGTTTGTAGTAGCCTGTGCCTTGCGCGTAACCTTGGATTTCCGTTACGCCTTCGACTTGTGAGAGCTGCTCGATATAAGCCTCGTCATCCAGCGCGGCATCGCTATCCGCTGAAAGGAAAATATCGACCATCGAGAGTTCATCTTCTTTAATGTCTTCGCGCAGTTGGCGTACAATAATGTCACTGAGCGAGAAGAACGCGATTGTCCCGGCGACACCGATAAAAATGGCGATGGAGACGAGGGCGGTACGGCCTTTACGTGCGGTTACGTCGCCTCTGATTTTGCGTGTACGTGTTTTAAACATAGGTCTATTGTCCCTTTTTTACAGCGCGTAATTCATGAGTCCGCAATGCTTCCAGTTCTTGCGTGCGGCGGCGACCAGCGGCTTCGACGGATGAGCCTTCGATCAATCCATCGGAGAGGGTCATCACTTTACGAACATTTTTGCCCAGTTCGCGGTCATGGGTGACGACCAAAACGGTGCTACCTTGTTCGCTCAGTTCGTTGAAGGTATCAAAGACGATGCCAGCGCTCATGCGGTCAAGGTTGCCCGTCGGTTCATCCCCAATGATGAGGGCGGGGTCATTGGCGAGGGCGCGGGCAATCGCCACACGCTGCTGCTGCCCACCGGAGAGCATATCGGGCGTTTTGTTGGCTTGATCGGCGATCCCGAATCGTTCCAAAAGCGCCATCGCTTTGTCTTTGCGCTCGGAAGGTTTATGCACGTTGCAAAAATCCATCGGCGCGATCACATTTTGTACGACGGTCAAAGTCGGTAGCAGTTGGAAGAATTGGAAGATGATGCCGATGTTGCGCCCGCGCCACTTCACAAGCTCGCGCTTGGGGGCGTTGACGACATCAATGCCGTCCACCGTCACTTTGCCCGATGTCGGCGTATCAATCGCTGTAATCATGTTCAAGAAGGTGGTCTTGCCACCGCCGCTGGGGCCAATTAAGGAGATAAAATCGCCTCTATCAATGGTTAAATCAATACCTCTTAATACATTGAGGTAGCCGGCTTGCGTTTCGTAGGTTTTGGTTAAGCTGTTAATTTGGATGAACGGCTCTGGCATGATGCGTTGTCCCCCCTTTGCCGAAAGGTCACTAGAATGTTGAGCAAATCGTTATTGTAAGCACTTGTACGCGCTGTGACTGTGAAAGGTTGCACAACCGCACTTTCTGATTGTATACGAATTTTTACAAGATTGGGCAAAGAAAAAGACAGCCGCTGTGGGCTGCCTTTGAAAGGAAGGGACGAAAATGTTAATAAATCGCAGGTAGTGTCACAATCGACGTAGCGATTTCTTGCACACCGATGTCGAGATTACACTCATCCGGCAGGACGACGTGCAGCCGTAGACGATGCTCACGGATAGCTTGCGCCAGATGCGGCGTGGGCGAGCCTGTTTCGCCATCGGTCAGAAGCAGGATGCGGTTAATCTTGGGCTTCGCTTGCAGCACATGTTCCAGCACCGCGTTAATATCTGTGCCGCCTGTCGTTGTCAAGTGACCGCGCCGCAAATCCATCAAAGACAGCGCTGTTACGGCTGTCGAGAATTGGAATACATCAACTTCGCCATGCGCGACATACGGCAAAATCAGACCGAGCAAAACCATCAGCACATAATTCATTGAGCCAGAGACATCGAGATAGACATAAGCTTTGCTGGGTCGCTCCCGCACACGCGCCCGAATTTCGCCCGGCTGCGCCCATAAAACACCTTGTGCGCCCAAGCTGCGACGAGCAGGTGCGAGGCGATCCCGCGCATTCGGCAAAACGCCTGTGCCTAATGTCGTCTGGATGGGCATTTTGGCTTTGCGACGATGAACACCTAGTTGATTTCCTAAACACAGCCGCAGTGTCCGCGAAAAGACACGTCGCGCATGTTCACTGTTTGGATCCACCACACCGAAAGTCTGCGTCCGCATATAATCGCCCTCGCCGGGAGCGCCAATTTGCAGCTTAGGCCATTTCGCCGTCGCTTCCTTCATCATCTCTTTGATGAGCGGATCATGCTCTGGCGGGCCGTTATGATTGCCAAGCAACACGACTCCTTCTAATGGAAAGCCGCCTTTGAGCAGCAGGGCTAATACTTCTTCATACAGCGGCGGATTAAAGTTGTTAAAGTTCCCCGGCGGATAAAGCCGCATGAGTAACTCGCGTGTTCCGGCGGGGCCTACTTCGGGATAAACCGGATTTTCCGGCCAGCCGACGGGCGGACGTAGCAGACAGTGCGGGAATTGATCTGCCGCGTTGACGGCTTCAAAAAAGCCGCGATATTCAGGCCGCCAGAATTCTTGCATCAGCCCAGCATTGATGATGGCATCAAAGGCGATGTTTTGTGCTTGGGTCATGCGCGGATACATACGGGTATGCGCCAACATCACATGCCAAAGTTCGTGCATGACGAGCAGAAATAGATGTTCGTCGCGCTTGCAGAATTTTTCGACAAAATCAGGATTAATCAGCAAACGCGGGTGGCGCTTGCATTCAACAGCAGCAGTCGGCAGCGCTCGTGTCGTCTGGATTCCGATTAATCGTGTAAGTGTTTGCATCTCAAATTTTGATGCAGGCATACAAGCGATCAAGCGTTTTTTGATGGCGATGTCCTCGGAGTGGGTGGTTGTTTTTCGCAGCGCACTCATGCCATCAACCCTTCTTGAATTGCCCCTGTCGCACGGGCTAATGCGACCATCCGCGCATCATCCGTCACCAACGAGCGCGTTAAATAGCTCTGATTAAACAGCAGGGGGGCATTGGCAAGAAGGACTTGGGAACGCGCCCGCGCCAGCACATTGATGACCAATTGCAAATCAATCGCCCGAAATAGGCTAAACAGCGGCTTCGGCATGGGTCTGCTGGGGGCATCAAGCTCGTCATCGTCCTGACCTGTTGTGCTGTTTTGCTGGGCGTTTTCGTCGGGTGGAACAAAATAAGGCATGACCAAGCCTTTCCACGTTGGCTGATTCCAGCGATAAACGAGTGCCGCGCCTTTTAATGCGTAGCCCGTCCATGCGGTCTCTAGCAATTTCTCTAATGCGCTGACGTTTTCGCCGCCCGTTTCGAGCATCTGCGCGATGGCCTTGCCGCTGGTTAAATCAGGATTCAGCGGATGTCCTAGCAAACGATAAAATGGGTCGCCAAGGCCATCCAGTTCAAAGCGGGCGACACTCCGCGCTAAGGGCAAAAACGGCGCGTTGACCTTTTCCTGATTCCCGAACAAGCCGGGACGGTTAAGCCGATTGGCATTATTATTTTGCGGCTGGGCAGGCGCAGCCGCCGGAGCAGGGGCGGCTGCGCCATTGGCCTGTTGATTATTATTCGCAGCCGTCGCAGGGCGGAACGCATTTGAGGCAGGGGCGGCAGGCGGCGTGGGCTGGGGATTCGTTTGGGCTTGCGCCAGTGCTTGCAGTCCCATTAAAGAGGGCTGGCTATTCTGTGGTTGCTGAGTGTGAGTCATTGCAAGGTCTCCTCAGTGATGCCGAATAGATTTAAATCCTCGATAAACCGTTCCAGAGATTCCTTCCAGTTATGCTTGCGCCACAAAACAGGGAAGCCATTAAAGACAAAGTTGCGTTCCAGACGATAGATGCCGGTTTCTTCGCGCCCTTGGTTAATCCGCAGCCAGTCTTTAATCTCCCGCCAGAGCGTATTGTCCGGGCCGTTTTGCGGAATATTAGTCAAGGTGAAGCGCGGCTCTAAAACATGATAGGCAAGCTGCGCCAGCGGCTCGAAGGCTGAAGGATCGAGATTGCGTTTGTCGCGCAGTCGTAAAAAGATGGCAATAGCCAAGCCGATCTGTCGCGCATCGGAGTCTTCATTGCCGAGGGTCTGCGTAATCAGCCGAGACATATCAAAGTCGGAAAAGCCGAGTTCGTCCGCCAAGACCACCCGCTTTGCCCGGTCAAGTTCTTCCATCACCTGCCGCCACGCATCATCTTCCAGATACTGAGTCATCTCCCACGCTTGCTTGTGGATGGCGATGATTTTGATCTGCGCGGGTGGCACATCCGTCGCGGTTTGTGGCATTCCATAAACGAGTGCGAGTTCAGCGCTGTCGGCGGGGTCGGCATCGTCGCCTTCCAAGAGAAGACGTGCGGCATGAATCGCCACCACAGAACGCGCCAACATACGAGCGCGGCGCGGACTTTGTGGCAGGTGGGCGTGTTCGAGTAAATCCACTGCATACACCACATAATCGCCCAGCCAATCGGCCAATTCGCGCTCAAGCTGCGGAATAAGACGCGCACATTCTTCCACCAGCGCGGGTAAATTAATATCGGCGATTTCGTCCATCACGCCATTGCCTTCCCATGCTACGAGTTGGCGGCGCTCCGCTTTGCTGAGTTCGCTCCAATTGGGGACGGCGATAATAAAGGGGAAGCGATCCGTCAGCGCCGGGTCGAGTGCTTCTGAGCCGAAATAGACATCGGAAGTCGCGGACGCGGTAGTGAGTTCTTCCGGCGCGGGTGGATTCATCGCCGCCCAACGGTGGCGCAGTTTTTCCAGCGCCATCCCTACGACACGGCGTTCATGGATGATCGGGAACATCTTATTTTGCAAATCTGCCCGGCAGCGCGAAATTTCATCAAAAAACACGAATCCCGCGTCCCAAATCGCGCCGGGGGTGCTGATAAATGCCAAACTGTCGCCGCTTTCATCTGGGAGGGGAATACCCACGAGATCGTCATAATTGAGCAGCGCCGCGTTGTAATGCCGCATCGATAAGCCTAGTGCCGCCGCCACCCGTTCTACCAACAGGGATTTTCCTGTCCCATGCGGGCCGATGAGCAGCAGCGGCGCTTCCGTCGCTAATGAGGCCAGCAGCACTGCGTCCAAGTGCCGCCAGCCGCGTATCCCTAATGCAGCAGTCAGGCTCGTTTCCGTCATGGTTGGGTCGTCGATCATAGCTCTCTCCCTTACTCACGTTGCGGTCAACTCGGCAGTTTGCATTTCGGTGCTTTAATTTTAGTAGAATTTCCTTTCTTTATTTAAACGCAAAATAGGATTGCAACGCAACCCAACTTTTAGGGGATATTGCGAGGCCACTTTTTTTAATCCGCCGAGGATTTTAAAAATTGTGATATACTTCTTGCCAATTTTGCTTAGGTAGTGCAGGGGAAGCGAATGCGATTTAACAGCCTATTTTTGCTGGCGCTGCTCATTATAGTGTCGGTATTTTCAGTTAAAGCACAGGACTCTACGCCAGAGGTCACGCCCGAATCTACTTCAGAGGCCGGGTCGATTTGCTCGCTTATCATCCAAAATGCGCTGGAAGCCGCCGCTCGTGAATGCGCCAGCACGGGCATCAACGAAATTTGTTATGGCAGCGGGGCGTTGGAGCTGACCCCGCGTGATTCAGGCGAAATTGAGTTTGCTGCGTCCGGTGATCGGGCGGATGTCGGTGTGATGCAGCAGCTTTCACTCCTGCCATTTAGCGTGGAACGTGAGGCATACAGTGTCGCCGTACTGCGTCCGCGTATTGACCTGCCGGAAGGAGCGCTGACGATGCTTGCGTTTGGGGAGGTCACACTACAAAATATCAGCGATGCCGAGTCGGATTTTCTGGCGCGGGAAGTGCTGGTGCGGCGGGGTGCTGGTGCGAATGTGCGCGACATTCCCGACGAAGCAGGCAGTTTGATCGGCACGTACTTTTGGGGACAGGCGCTCACCGCGATTGGGCGCACCCAAGATGGCGCATGGCTGCGGGTGATCGCTGAGGGACAAGCGGGATGGGTTTCCGCCGATTTGGTGATTGGGGATTTTGATTTCGCGTTGTTGAACGTCAACACACCGGATGATGCCCCTGTGCTTTATGCCCCAATGCAAACGTTTGATCTTCGCACAAGCGTTTTTGATGCGCCGTGTACCGAACTGGACGCGATGGGTTCCGAAAGCGGCCTGCTGATTCAAACCCCGAATTTGGCACGTTCTGCCCGGCTTGTTATCAATAATTTTCCTGTGAGTTTTACCGGCACTCTTTACCTCCAGACATTACCAGATACACTGCAAATCAATGTTTTGGAAGGGGAGGCCGAAGTTGGTGACATCCAAATTGGGACGCTAACCCTTGCGGCGGGGCAGTTGGCGCAGGTGTTACTCGATGCTGATGGGCTTTATGCCCAATATCCCGACACTGCCGAAGAATACAGCTATGTGCGGGCGCGTAACACGCCGCTAGCGCTGCTGCCGCGTCCGATTAACCTGCCATTTTCTTTAGTGGGTGTGCTGCAAGCGTTTGAACCTAACACCGGATTTTTACAAAGTCTGCCAGCCGACGGGCAGTGTGTGGTGGCATGGTCAGCCGCAGTTAATTTGCGCTCCGGGCCGGGGACACAATATCCCATCCGAGAAAGCAGCCCTGCTGGGTTCGCCGCGCAGCCGGATGCGCGGGCGGTAGGGTTAGACGGCGTGTTATGGTGGCGCTTGGCGGAAGGCATTTGGGTCAATTCCAACGGGACGGCGATTGCAGGAGTATGTGGGCTGCTGCCTGTGATTGATCCGCCCCCGCTGCCTTAAAATCTATTACGACAAACTGTATTACGAAGAACGTAAATTTTGCTTGTATTTGGAGCAAATATTTTCTAAACTTCATCGTAGGGTAAATATTTTTTTATTATCGGGACGAGTGCAGGGCAACAGTGTTAAAATAGAGTAGACAAAGTAACAACAAAAACACCATCAGCGTTTTAGTTCGTCAGCTCACTCTTTAACGGTTAACAAAGAAACCCGACTCATGATTCCGCAAGTGTATCCGACTCCCGCACTTCCCCAGCATGTGCAGAAACCAAGCACAAACCGTCGCTGGTTGCCTTGGCTTATTTTAGGCGGAACGACGATGGCGGGATTCTTCATGTTGGTGTGTGCCGTGAGTGTAATTGGGATAACGTATCTGACCAAAGATCGGATGCCTTCCGGCGTAAGTGTGGCGGGGATTGATGTGGGTGGCGCGTCACGGACTGATGCGGCGGCGGCGCTGCAACTAGGAACTTCCGCGCAAACCCTTACCGTGACGGATGGAGATCGGCGTTGGACGGTTTCATTAGGGGATTTAGGTATTTCGGTGGATACCAACGCGACCTTGCAAGCAGCCATCGCAGCAGGGAAGAATGCTGCTATCCAGCCCTACTATACGATTGACCTGAGCCAAGCCCAAGATGGATTGATTGCCTTAAGCGAACTCGCCAATATCGCTGCTCTACCCGGTAATCCGCCGCAGTTGGGACGTTCAATCGAAATCCCAGTTGTACTTGACCGTCTGCGTCTGGATGTCACGAGCGAATTAGCTGACGGGATACTCGATCTCACCATGATCGAAGTCGCGCCGCCGGAGCCAGAAACCGTCACTAGTGAAAATTACACGGGAGTGACGGTAACGCATATTGTGGAAGGTGGGCAAGAACTTGCCTTGATTGCGCGGCAGTATGGGGTTGCGATGGAAGACATCGTGAGCCTGAATGCGATTGAAAACCCGGATTTACTTTATGTCGGACAAGAGCTAATTATCCCTGCATCGGGCGAATATGTGCCACCAGCGGAGGAAATCCCCGCTGCGCCGAGCAACGTGGGCAAATCGATTCTTGTTTCTTCGGCGAATCAGCGCATTTATGCCTATGAAAATGGCGTACTTGTGCATACGCATTTGGTTTCAACAGGCCGTGACGCAACGCCAACTGTGTTGGGGGATTATAGCATTTATGTAAAATACGTCGCAGATGACATGAGCGGCCCGGATTATTTTCTGCCGCAAGTGCCGTATACCATGTATTTTTATCGCGGGTATGGCATTCATGGCACATACTGGCACAACAGCTTCGGAAGAGCGATGAGTCACGGCTGCGTTAACCTACCAGTTGCCGAAGCCGAGTGGTTTTTTAATTGGGCTGAAGTGGGGACACCAGTACGGGTGATCTAATTAAGATACACTATTTTCTTACGATACTCTAACAGCTAACAGAACACTTAAGAGATCGGAAGCGGTGTATAATGAAAATTGTAAAAAAAGATGTTGCAAGAATCTTACGCAGCACGAGTGAGGAAGTATGGGACGCATAAAAAAAATATTCTGGATTTTGCTGCTGCTGTGTGTTGCACCTGTGATGGCACAGCAACTGTCCTGTCCCGCGATCGTGGAGACTGCGCTTCAGGCTGTTGATACGTTGTGTCGGGATACAGGACGCAATCAAGCCTGTTATGGCAACGTGTCATTAGAAGCAATCGCCCGCGCTGATGTCAGTGATTTTAACTTTGACTCGGTTGGCGATATTGCGGATGTGAGTGACCTTCAATCGCTTAAGCTCGACCCCATGAACGATGACCCCAATGACCCAAGATGGGGCGTAGCGATGATGCGTTTGCAGGCGAATCTACCAGACACACTGCCGGGACAGAACGTGACCTTCTTGTTGTTTGGGGATGTTGAAATTACCGAAGCGAATACCTTCATCAATCCTGAAGAGGAATATGCTGAAATACCTGCGCCTATGTCGGCCTTTTATCTACGGACGGGCATTGGTGATTCACCTTGCGCGGAAGTGCCGGAAAGCGGTTTGTTAGTGCAAACGCCTGAAGGTGTTGGGACGATTTCGTTTAATGTGAACGGCGTAGATGTCAGCCTCGGTTCGACGGTCTTCTTCCAGACGGATGCTGATGGGGACATGAATGTAACCACCATAGAAGGCTCTGCTTCCCTCACGATTGAGGGTGAATCCTATGCCGTTATTGCAGGGACGCAGCGTCGCGTCCGCTTGAATACAGACTATGTTGCTCAAGGCGAACCAGGCTCCGCACAACCTTATGTTGCTCAACAAGTTGCACCGCTGCCAATTCAGGTTTTGGAGCGTCCGATTGAAATTGCGCCGCCGATGCCACAGGAGCGCATTCAAGAAGTCGAGAATATGATCGCCAATGGGCAGCCCCCATGTGGTCAGCCTGATCTACCTTCTTGTGAACATCTCCCTGAAGAACTGGGAGGCAGCCCTTGTGTCCTGCCCGGAACTCCTGAAGCAGATGCTCAGGGCGCGACTGAATGCGTGGTTGAAGAAGAGACAGATAATTCCACCGGTGGTACAGGAAACGTTGCTCCCGAAAGTACAGAAGCCGTGGGTGTTCCGACCCCAGCAGGTGCCACGCCTGAAGGTACGTCAGAATCCACTAATCCGACGCAACCAGCCACTGAAAATACGTCTGTAGATGGTGTTACGACACCGACGGAAAGACCCTTACCATCGCCGACAGATCAGCCTTTACCCACCCAGCCTCCTCCAAACCCCACGGAGGAGACTGCACTCCCAACCAATGCAGGCACAGGCATCGAGACACCAACGCCTGAACAAACACCTCCCTGAGCTATAGCGGTTGTTTTTTTGTGTAAAGCAAAGACACGCGGTTCAAAATGATGAACGGGCGTGTTTTTTGATTAGATTAATGGGGAGGGGCGGATAAAAGCTGCCTGTTTAAATCCATAAAGGCGATGAGTAGATCCGATGTCGTAATGATGCCAAGTAAAGTCTCGCCGCGCATAACAGGTAATGCGGTGAGATGATGGCTCAACATCAAACGTGCGACTTCAGTTACTGCTTCTTCAGGCTCAACGATAATGGGTGCAGGGGTCATCACATGCCGAACAAGGATAGGCGTATTAGCGGACTCAGTGGCTTCCTGTTGATGAAGATAGTGCCAACCCAGGATACGATGAGATGCTTCAGCCGTAATAATCCCGATGAGATGCTTTTCCTGGCTCATTACAGGCAGATGATGGCAATGGTTTTCCTGCATTAGTTCGAGGGCTTGATTTAGCGTTGCGTCTGGTTGGGTGGTGATCGGCGAGGTCGTCATGATATCTGCGGCAAACATCATTAATTCTCCTGAGCATAAACGCAGAGACACGACCCTTTTAAGGCCGTGCCTAAAAGACGCAATGTTGGTGAACAGCGTTTATATGGGGCTAGTGACGTGTTCGCTAAGGCCGATGACCATTCTGAAAATGTCGGTTTCCGTCAGGATTCCCACCAATATTCTGTCCTCATCAACAACGGGCAAGGCACTAAACTTGTGGTCGATCATCATGCGGAGGACATCCGTTATCAGATCATTGGGACGCACAGTGATGACTTTGCGCGTCATGATTTTTTCAACCGTAAGCTGTTCCCACAGATAATTCAATTCCCAGATGCTCAACGCCGTTGCATCCGACGGGCTGGCCTCACGAAGATCACCGAGGCTGAGAATGCCGACCAAGCGATGATGATCGACGATGGGCAGATGACGGATGTGCATTTCGCGCATTTGATGCTGCGCCGTACTCACAGAGGTATCCAGCGGGACAGAGATCACCGGATGCGTCATCCAATCCTTAACTTTAATATCCTTAAACATGAGCCACCTCCTGCGTATAATTTTTCGTTACGCGGATTGCAACATGACAAAACACTTGATTAACATTAGGCACACGATGCACGATGGACTCAAGGTCGCGGCAGTCCTCGGCTGTGGGGACGAGGCCGCGCAGGATCACGAGGCCGCCTACTAACGCAATCACCACAACATCACGGCGGAGCGCAGGTTTTTCGTGCAGGATAGCGCGAACAACCTCAATTTGCAGATGATCGTCCGAAGCATTGGTTTGCATAGCCATTTTCCTTGCTGTTGATCGTTATATGCTTACTCTATGACGACCAAAGAAAACAAAGGTACTATGACTTTTGTGACAATAATCACGTTCTATTACGCCAGCGGAATCTTGAGCGTGACCGTTGTGCCGTCTTGGGGTGTCGTTTGTACCGTGATTTTGCCGCCATGAATGCGCGCCCGCTGCTGAATATTCCGCAGCCCAAGCCCTTCGTGCAGACTGGCATCTTCCGGGTTAAAGCCAGTGCCATTATCACTCACGCTTAGGGTGAAGATGGATTCCTTCTGTGTTGTTTGAATTTTGAGTGTAGTGGCATTCGCATGGCGTACCACATTACTCACCGCTTCTTGTGTGATTTGGCATACTGCTTCAAAAACAGGTGCGGAGAAGGGAGGTTGACGATCTGGGGCCTCAATTTGGACGGACAAGGTTTCTGGGATATAAAGCCGCGCCATAATATCTTGCAAACAGGCTTTAATCGTTTTTTGCTGGTAGGTGCTGGTCTTAAGGTTAAGGATATAGCCGCGAATATCTTCAATCACCTGATCGAGGTTGCGAATCGAGTCGGCAACACCGCTTTCGGTGATTTTGTTCGACAGGCGCATCAGTTGTAACTGCATCCCAATGGCATAGAGCGATTGAATAATGCCATCATGGAGTTCCATGCCGACGCGCTCACGTTCTTCCAGCAGGGTCAACCGTTGATGCTGCTCACTGAGTTGCGAACCAGCAATTGCCAGCGCCGCATAACCCGCTAATGCTTCTACCCACCACTGATCCTGCTCATCGAAAGGCAGCCCATCCATGCGATCACACAGATACAGCATCCCGAATAGCTGCGCCCCAGTTTGAATCGGTACACCGAGCAAGCTCGTCATCTTAGGATGATTCGCTGGAAAGCCCATGCTGCGCGGGTGTTTTTGCATTTCTGGCACAAGCAGCGCCTTGCGCTCACGCATAATTAAACCGAGCAGTCCCTTACCCACGGGATAATGCCCAATCGCATGGATTTGTTCCTCGCTCATGCCTTCGGTCTTAAAATATTTAAGGCTGCCGCTGCCGTCTGGTACGCCAAGCGCCGCATATTTGGCATGGACGACTTGCTTCGCGACTTGCGCGATACGTTGTAGGACTTCTTCAAGCGTACCCGCCTCAGCCGCATACATCACAGCCTCAGCGATCTCTTTAAGGCTGATGAGGATGATGTTCACATCTTTTGCGTTATTTTGGTCAGTAGTTGTCATAGGTCAATACAGATATAATTGAGCTGTTATTTCTATTCTACCCCTAATCAAGGCATTACTGCGAGGATTTAAAGCATGTCTAAGACGGTACGTATTTTAGTTGCGGACGATCACGCGGTAGTTCGGGCGGGGCTGCGGGCGCTGTTGGAGCGACGTGAGGATTTTCGTGTAATTGCTGAAGCCGCAACTGGGGAAGAAGCGATTATGCGCGCCTTGGAATGGCATCCTGATGTGATCGTGATGGATATTCGGATGCCGGGAATTTCAGGAATCGAGGCTACACGCCAGATCATCGAAAAACTGCCCGATTCACGCATCATCATTTTGACCTCTTACGCCGAGGATGATTTACTCTTCGCGGCGATACGTGCCGGGGCTGTGGGGTATGTCTTAAAACGCATCGGCGACAATGACTTGGTGAATGCTGTCGAGCGCGTCAGCCGGGGTGAATCGATGTTGGATCCGGCGATGACGGCGACTGTTTTTGATCAGATGAAAAAAGCGCAAGAAAGCCAGCAAGCCGCCGCTTTCAACGGCCTGACCTCACAAGAGATGTCCATTCTAGGACTGATCTCTCAAGGGCTGACGAACAGGCAAATTTCGGTGCGACTTTTTATCGGAGAAGGCACAACGCGCAATTATGTCAGCAGTCTTCTCTCAAAGTTGAACTTGTCTAACCGTGCGGAAGCGGCTGCCTATGCCATTCGCAACGGCATCCAAGAGATTCTGCCGCCCAATAACAAACACTGATAGCGCACCTAATTTTGGCAAGCGCGGAATAAATCCATCCGAAAGACAATGGGCGTAATCTCTGATGCGCCCCAAAATGCCGCGCGCCCACTTGCCCAAGTGTTGTCTTCAACACTGTTGATAAAAGTCCCGTTGATATACAGGTCAAATTGTGACCCAAACGAATCAATGCGGAGCGTATTGGGGGCATTATTGCCTGTTTGGAGGGCATCTGTGTTTTCCCACGCAACGAGGTCAATATATATTTCGCCATCCCAACGGGCAATACGATAAGCTCCATCCCCACGAATCATGAAGGCTAAAAATCCGTTTTCGCCCTGATAGCGCAGCCATAAACCCATGCGTGATGTTTCGTCACTAAAACTGGGACTTCTGATAACTGCGCCAATGCTGGCATCAGTAAAATCAACGCCGCGTAAAGACCCCCAAGAAACCGCTTCTTCGCTGCCGGGTGTTTGCCCCAGCGCGATTTCATAAGCGCCGCGTTCAATCCGAACAATGGATCGATTGCCTCTGCCGAGAAACCAATCATTCTGGGTGGTGTTCGTCTCAAAATCATCCTGGACGATCACGTCACAATTTGGGGCAATATTTTCTCCGGGCGGTGGGGGTTGATTTCCCGATGATCTACTTTCTCCCGGACGCGGCGCGACGTAATAGACTTCCGAGTCGCCTTCGGCAATCCAGCCTTCTAACACACCACCGCCGTAGCTAATCCGATACCAAGCGTAGCCTTCGTTGCAGCGTGGGCCTTCTACAACGCTAAAGCGCTCATTGACCTGAATCTGATCAATGCGTGGGTTATTCGTGCCGGGTCCGCTGCGGACGTTGACGGGACGGCGATCATCGTCAAGCACGAAACCTTCACTACCCGCAAATAAGCGCGAGGGCGGCGCACCTTCGCAGTTTATCAGCGGTGGGGGAGTCGGTGGCAGATTCGCGGTTGGCGTAGCGCGGTCAGCCAATGCACGGGCTGTCGCCGTGACGTTACGAATTACTTCGGTGACGCGGAAGTTGGCGGTAGCCTCCAAATCTGGGGTCGCGCTGGGGAGAGTCGTCGGTGAGGGCGTGACGGTAGATGTTGGGCTAGATGTCGGCGAGGGGGTAATCGTGCGCGTGGCACTTGGCGTGACTGTAGGTGTCGTTGTCGGCGAGGGTGTGATCGTGGATGTCGCGCTGGGCGTAATGGTCGGTATCTCTGTCGGCGATGGCGTAACCGTAAATGTCGCGCTGGGCGTGACGGTTGATGTTGGTGTGCGTGAAGGTGTTTTTGTTGGGGTTGGCGTGTTAGTTGCTGTAGGTGTCCAGAGAGTCGCTGTCGCGGTGAGGTCTTCGTCATAAAGTGAAGTCAACTCAGCGCGAAGTGTTTGTGTGATATTGGGTGTAGGCGTTGCCGTCCACGCTGTCGCCGTTTGGGTCAAAATCGCGCCGCGTGTAATTTGGGCGAGGGCGCGGGGTGCGAGTGTATTGGTCGGACTTGGTGTGCGCGTCGGACTCGGCGTTGGGGTACGGGTTGGCGTAGTGGTGCGCGTGGGCGTATCGGTTGCCGCCGCGATTGCTGTTTCTGTCCCGGCGACCTGCGCGATCCTCTGGGCTGTCTCAGTGAGGGAGACTTCATCCTCGCCGCCGACTTCACTCAGCAAAAAAATGCCCCCGCCGACAACGAGTAAAACGATCAGGGCGACGATCCAAACCAATGGATTCTGGCCTTTTTTCGCCAGAAGTTCCGTCGGCATCGTCGCAGGTTTTGCGCTGGAGGTGTAAGCAGGCAGGCTAGAACCTGGGGTCGGTGTGATGGTTGGGCCGTCCATCATGCCCGAACTGCTCACCTTAACGGGCGGAATGACTTGTAACAATTGTTTTTGCGGCAGCGGCGTGACGAAAAAGCCCGTTGGTTGGCTTTGCACTCCATTGATAGAAGCGGCGAAGGATTCCGCGAAGGTCGTCATACTGGGGTAGCGGTCTGCCGGGTCTTTGGCAATCGCCCGTTTTAAGACATTGCGCGTGGCCTCCGGTAAATCGGGACGAAAGACCGTCAGCGGCGTAGGTTCTTCGTTCAGATGCTTGTGCATGAGCGCGAAAGGGGTATCCGCTTCAAACGGTAGATGTCCGGTTAAGGTGTTATAAGTGAGAATGCCGAGCGCGTATTGATCGGCGGCGGGGGTCAGCACATCACCGCGCCATTGTTCGGGAGCCATGTAGGAGGGTGTTCCTAACGCCATCCCCGTTCCGGTCAATCCGCTGGTAGCAGACATCAACTTGGCGATGCCGAAATCAACGAGAAAAGCCGTGCCTTGCTCATCGAACATGACGTTGCTGGTCTTAATATCGCGGTGGATGACTCCCCGCGCATGGGCGTAATCGAGTGCGCTGGCGAGTTGTCGCAGAATGGCGACGGTTTCTTCCAGCGAAGGCAGTGGACGGCCTGTATCACGGCTGTGTTGCAAGCGTTCAGCCAGTGAGCCGCCCGCCAGCATTCGCATGACGACATACGTCACGCCATTTTCCACGCCGTAATCATAGACGGCGACGATATGCGGATGTTCCAGCGAGGCGGAGGTTTTGGCTTCGCGGTTAAAGCGCTGAATATAATCGTTATCGGTGACGAGCGAGGCACTAAGGACTTTGACAGCAACAAAACGCTCTAAATTCACTTGATAGGCACGATAAACCGCGCCCATGCCGCCCACACCGAGCAGTTCTCGCAGTTGATATTGCCCTAAAGACTGACCCGAAAAATTTTGTATGCTCAAGTGTCGCTGCCTATGGGGGACTCGCCGATATATGCCGGAGTATAGCCTACCGCGTGTAAACGGCAAAGTTAGGGTACTTTAACCCATTATAGTCAAGATCGTCTAAGCTTCTAAAAATTTTTGAGCCGGAGAGACGCGGAAGTAAAACCATGAAAGTCGTTCAATTTTTTAACCGTCGCCAAGTGGAAGCAGCGGGTGACGGTTTTGGGATTGATGCCATACTGCCTTGCTAGGCTTCTTTTTTTATGCTCGCTTGACTATTTTGGATTGCGCGACGGACTGTCTCTGTCGTGGTGGCGCTACCGTGAAGTACCCGTTCCATCATACTCTGGGACTAAACATCTAGTTACCCAAAGCATCAGGACTATTTTACAAGAAATTCTCTTGGCGTTTTCTGTGTCTCTGTGTTCCAATTTACGCTACAATGCGTATCGCTAAAAGCTAACTGCTAATCGCTGAAAGCTAAAAAATCATGCAGCCTATTTATGAATTCGGCGGCGCGGGGCCGATTTTGCACGTCGCTGTCGCCAATGGCTTCCCGCCGGAAGTCTATAAACCGCTGATTTGGCCTATGACGGGGCAGTTTTGTGTTGTCAGTTTGCCACCGCGTGCGCTCTGGCCTGACGAAACACCGCCTGAAAAACTCGCCAGTTGGCGCGATACAGTGGCGGTTGACCTGTTGCAAGGTATTCGGGACTATAATTTGCAAGATGTCGTCGCCGTTGGGCATTCCTTCGGCGCGATTGCGACAATTTTAGCAGCAGTCGCCCAACCGCATCGCTTTAAAGCGCTCATTTTGCTTGACCCAACCATTCTGACACAAACGACGCTATGGATATACAACTTAAATGCGCGGTTGGGCAGTTACGGCAAAAATCCATTAGCGGAACGGGCGGGTAAACGTCGTGATCGCTTTGAAAGCACGGAAGCCGCTTACGAAAATTTTAAGCCCAAGCGCCTTTTTGCGGATTGGCCGGATGAAACCGTGCGCTTATATGCAGAGGCAATGCGTCCTGCGCCGGATGGCGAAGGCGTGATGTTGGCGTGGCCTAGAGCGTGGGAAGCGTATTACTTCAACACCCTCTACACCGGAATCTGGCGTGATCTGCCCAAACTGCACGGTAGAATGTCGATTTTGTTGATTCGGGGCGCGACCAGCGATACTTTTTCCGCTGCCTCCGCAGCCCGACTAAAGCGAGTTTTGCCTGAAATTACCTATGTGGAAGTCCCCGGTCACGGGCATTTGTTCCCGCAATCCGCGCCGAATGAGACACGCAAGCTCATTCAGGATTTTATAGGGAGACTTCCTAAACAAGAATAAAATTCATGATAATTTGACATTCACCAGACTCCTTTTCAGTAATACGATGTTAAAATCTATAAATTACTTAAAAGGAGACTTCCGGCATGTCACAACGATCAAAACGTAAACAAGAACGGGAAATGCGCCGTACCATTAATGAGGGGGCAGGCCTTGTGACCAGTATAGTCGCCCTTTTTATAGGCTATTCGATGTTTACAACAGCCACGATTTACGATCCCCTCACACAACAATTTGGCATTTATGCGTTGGTCGTTGTGGTGTTTGTCGCAATGATGGGAGGTATCGTAGTTGGCGGTCTTTTTTCCGGCATCCTCAGCAGCATTTTAATAAAAAATGTTCCAGCAGCTAAAGCTGATACGTCATTTATGTTTGATGATATGCCTTTGACGAGCCTTTCGCCGACGGATTTTGAAAGAGAAGTCGCCCGATTGATCGAAAATCTTACACGCCGAAAAACGGTTGTATGCGGCGGCAAAGGCGATGGTGGAATTGATATTAAAGTCTACGGGGCGCAAGGAGATTTAGTCGGTATCGTCCAGTGTAAGCGTCTGTCATCGCATAAACTCGTCCCACCCGCCCATATCCGCGAATTAAACACGGTCAAGCACCAAAGCCAAGTGAACACGGCCTATTTGGTGACTACAGGGCGATTTAGCCCGGACAGCCTCGAACTTGGTAAAAAATTAGGCATCCGGCTGATCGGTGGCGAAGAACTACAAAAAATGCGCTCTAAAGCAAATACTATCGTTGCAGAAAAGTGATGAACTTTGTCCGCAAGTAGGAGTGAACCGACAATTCACCCCTACAAAAATATACAAAAATTACCTTGTTGTATGTTCTAGCGGCTAAAACGCCAGTGTCCAACCTTCGCGGTCAGCTTGTTCTTTGGTATAAGCCACGCCACTCACCTTAAGCCCCTCTTTGTTCAAGAGAGTGATAATGCCGCCTTTGTTACCAAGCTGAACGGTTTGCGGCAGCACAATCACCAGCACAGCACCAGCCGCAATTTTGCCGCTTAACGGATGTTTGCGTTTGGCTTTATCCGCCAGCGACCATCCATTGAGATCAATTTCATCAGGCGACGTGTTCAAAATTGTCACCGTCTCACGTTCTGGCTGACCGCCAATGGGATTAACCATCGCGGCGATGATGCGAATCACGCCATCTGGTTCACCCGGTTGTCCGCCCGGTAGAGGAGTCGGTGTAGTACCGATTGGGATTGTATGTCCGGTCACGTCGTCCGTATGCCATGCCTGCGATTGGAACTTCAAGAAAATGGCGACCCAACGCTGCTGCTCTGGAAAGTGAATCAACAGCCCGCCATCTTGCCATACCCCATCATCGCCCTTAAATTGAGCCGAGTTCCCCTGATTCATGTGGATGTCATGGATGCCATTGCCGGGCAAAAAGCCGAAAATTTTGTCTTTGATCGTCGGTTCGGTCTTCCACCGTTCCCCAAAAGCGTACACCAGCGCATTTTCATCGCCCATTGCCTGCTGGATGATGCTGTCGATAGCTTCGTTCAGATCGTTATTTGGCCCCGGTATATCAAACGGCAGCGGGATCATCTGTGTGCGATCAAACAGATTGCCACGAATAAAATCGAGCGCTGCCCCGCCCGGCTGCGACGGTAGTTGGGTAAAGCCGATAGGCAAATCAACCAACGAATCGATGATCGGATGCTGAAAGCGATCAATTACCAGATATTCCAATTCCGACGGGCTGAGTTTCGACTGGACGTTCACCGCGATGCGATAATCAGTCGTATCGTCCACGATATGCACTTGATAATGCGCGTTGGCTTGGGTTCCCAGCCGCCGCCCGATGGGTCGTCCTTTGAGTACACCATAATGCTTGAGGGACATAGCACATCCTTTTTCATTGGCTATATCTTCATTATGGGATGATTTACAGATCGCGCTACGCCCCTATTTAGGGGGTAATGAGATTCACCAAAGTTTGTTGACACCCGCCACAAAATCATGTTATGCTCTGCCCGTAGTGATAAATACTTCCTAGCAGGAGGCACGAAAATGCAATTTATGACCCTTCACATACCGAACATCGCTCTTAGCGCATTTGCCGGATGCGAACTGCCCGCCTGCTAGAACCCTAACTTTTCTTCCAGTCGGTCAATTCCGCAGTCACGGCAGCGCTTTCGGCGCATGATTTCCTCGTGGCTGTTTTGTGATTCCGGCTAACCGCCTCCCTCCGACGATGTAATTAGGAGCGAGACGCGCCCCGCCCCACCAAAGGCGTATAACCCACAAATAGCGAACAGCCATGAGATGACTCTCGTGGCTGTTTTTATTTACTGGAAAGGAGGTGATCGCCATGCCTGTAACGCGCACATCAATAGTTTCACCAGTTACACCATTCGATCATGCACAGAGGGAAAACAAAATGGATATGTACACCAATCAAGGTGTCGTCTTTAAAAAAAGCACGGGAATCTATCACCTTCATGCTGAAGATGAAAAAACCGTTATCTGCACCATCTCCAACCGACTGCGGAAACGCCTGATCTACCCTGAACGGGATGCGACTTCCCTATCATGGTTTCGCGTTGTTGATGTCGAAGATATTCAAATGGTCGATCCGGTTGCCGTCGGCGATCAGGTCATTTTTACCGATGCCAACGATGGCACAGGGGTCATCACCGAAATTCTGCCGCGTAAATCGCAGCTAACGCGGCGGGCAATGGGCAGCAAAGCGCTGGAGCAAGTCATCGTCGCCAATGTGGATCAGATCGTGACGGTCATCGCCGCTGCCCAGCCCAAGCCGAAATGGAATATGTTGGATCGCTATCTCGCCAGCGCAGAAGCGTCCGACATTCCTGCCACCATCGTCATTACGAAGCTAGATTTGGTGCGCGGCAAGAAAACCGAACGTGAAGTTATGGATGTCGCGGATGATTACGCCGCTATCGGCTACACCGTCCTGCTGACCAGTGCGGCAGATGGACAAGGTGTAGGCGCGGTCAAGCAGATTCTCGCCGGAAAGCTCTCAGTGCTAATCGGCATGTCCGGTGTCGGTAAATCGACCCTCTTGAACGCCATCCAACCTGAATTAGGTCTAAAAGTGGGCGAGATTAATACCAATATCGACAAAGGCCGCCATACGACGACTCATCTGGAAATGTTCGCCTTAGAGTGCGGCGGCAGCATCGTGGATACACCCGGCATGAAATTGTTTGGCCTGTGGAATACTGAGTCGGAAGATATTCCCGGCTTATTCCGTGAATTCGCGCCTTATGACGGCAAATGCAAATTCGGCGCAAGCTGCACCCACGCCCATGAACCGGGCTGCGCCATCAAAAAAGCCGTCGAAAAAGGTGCGATCAGCCAACGCCGTTATGACAGCTACATTCACCTGCGCGAGTATATCTACGCTGAGGAAAAATAATGACCATATCGGATTTTCATACCCAAGATGCCCTTGTACAGGCGGCACGGTTGGATGTATTGGCACGGCAGGCGCTTAATGCGTATGGGCTGGCAGACGCGACTTTTACACTTGCGGCTTATACCAATAACGCGGTTTATCGGGCGGATGCAGGCGATCAATACTATGCGCTGCGGATTCACCGCCCCGGTCATCGTCAATTAGCGTGGATTGAGTCCGAGTTGCAGTGGTTGAAATTTCTCAGCCATGAAACGCCTTTGATCGTGCCGCATCCCGTCAACGACATTTATACAGGGACATTAGAGGGTGTGGAGAGTCCGGTGTATTGTGTGTTATTCGACTGGATCGAAGGTGAAAATGGCGCGGCGCGTGAACTCACTTTAGACGAAATCCGGGCGGTTGGTGGATTTTGTGGCCTGCTGCATCACTACAGCGCAAAATTTATCCCGGCAGGCGATTTTGAGCGCCCGCGCCGCGATTGGGTTGGGCTTTTCGGGAACGAATCGGACTATGCCCACGACTCATTTAATGATGAGCAGCAGGCCATCATAACGGAAACAAGTCAACAGGTACGCGAGGTCATGAATAGTTTAGACAATCAGCCAAATAACTTTGGCCTCATCCATGCCGATTTAATCGCCAAGAATCTGTTTTTTCAGGAGGGGCAGGTCGGCGCAATTGATTTTGATGACTGTGGTTATGGCTATTTTCTCTATGACCTCGCGCCGCTGCTGTGGTTCGCAAGAACTGAACCCGGATATGCCGATCTGCGTAAAGCCCTATGGGAAGGCTATACCGCCGTCAGGCCGCAGCCGGAAAGTCATTTTGCGCTGCTGGAAACATTTGTCGCGGCGCGGCATGTGGCCTCGTGTCGCTGGATTATCGGCAATCAGGAGCATCCCGCCATTCGTGGGCATGTGCCGGAAATTATTGCCACCCGTATCGACGAATTACGTCACTTTTTGAAGTATGGAGTCATGCAAACAGATGCTAACCATATTTAAGCCGGAATATATGTTCACGATCACGCACGAACCGGATGGGGACTATCGCAAGTATCTGGAACGTCGTCTGCGTCCTTATCGTGCCGCGCCGTCGATGTGCGCCAAAGGCAATGCGTTGTCACTCGACATCAGCCTTGATGACGATGAAGGCGATGTAATGGCGGGTCTGGCGGCGCTGACCCGTAATGGACAGGTGTATATCGACCTGCTTTGGGTGCATGACTGCTTACGCGGGCAAGGCATCGGGCGGCGTTTGATGCAAATGGCTGAAGCAGAAGCCATCAAACGCGGCTGCGCTTTAGCTTATGTCAGTGTGGGCGAAAGCGCCTTAAATTTCTATCAAAAGTTGGGCTACACCGTTTCCGGCAAATTACAAGATTTCCGGGGCGGACAGTCCTTCTACTATCTACAAAAACCATTGGCGCGGGAAGACTCCGCCCAGAAAGACCTTGCATAACGATGTTGTCGTTTAAGAAAATGGATGCCTATCGCATCTTTCTGATCTATGGCTTTATGATGGATTTCTGCCTGACCGTCATCTGGACGCTGGCGACCCTCTATCTGATTCGGGAGGTAGGCTTGGATCCACTGCAATTGGTACTGGTCGGTACAGCGCTGGAAATCAGCGCGTTCACCTTTGAGATTCCGACGGGTGTTATCGCTGATGTCTACAGCCGCCGCCTCTCGGTCATTCTCGGCGCATGTATACTCGGCATTGGGTTTATGATCGTCGGTTTAACCACATTATTCGGCGTGATTTTATTGTCGCAAGTCATCGCCGGATTAGGATATACCTTTATCAGCGGTGCTGGAACAGCATGGCTGGCGGACGAAATCGGGGAAGAAGCCGCCGGGAAAGCGTATATTCGTTCCTCACAAGTTGGGCAGATAGCGGGTTTACTGGCGATTATAGTGAGCGTCGCGCTGGCTTCAATCACATTGGCGCTGCCGATCATCATCGGTTCGGGTCTTTTGATACTCACCGCCTTCTTTTTAGCGCTGTTTATGCCGGAAGACGGTTTTACACCTGCACCCAAAGAGGAGCGTGAAACATGGGGCGCGATGCAGCGGACATTTACCGACGGCATCAAAGCGGCGCGAGGCCGTCCGGTGTTGGTGACATTGCTCATCATCGGCGTGATTTATGGCGCGTATACTGAAGGTTTTGACCGTCTGTGGCAGTTCCATGTGCTGAATAACTTCACGCTGCCCTTTATCGGCGACGTGAGCGAGGAAGTTTGGTTCGGCGTGATCGGCATCATAGGCTCGCTCATCGGCATGGTCTTTACCGAATTTACCCGGCGGCGGGTGGAAACCTCGAATTCACGCAGCTTGGCGCGGGCGTTATTCATCATTAATGCGCTGTTGATTACCTCGGCGGCGATCTTCGCGCTGGCGCAGAGTTTCGCCTTTGCCATGATCGCCTTTTGGATGATCGGCCCCCTGCGCGGCTTGAATGGGCCGTTGCAGTCGGCATGGATTAATCAAGGGCTTGACCCCAAAGTCCGCGCCACAGTGAATTCTATGAATGCCCAATCCGACGCGATTGGGCAGATGGCAGGCGGCCCCGGCATTGGCTTGATCGGGCGCATATTTGGTGTGCGCGTGGCGCTGGTGCTGGGGGCTGTCATTCTCTCGCCTGTACTACTGCTTTATGGGCGTAGATTAGGCGGTGAAGAAGCGCTCTTAGAGGAAGCAGCCGTTATCGATATTGAAGCCGCTGTTTAAGTCCTGTTTGAACCACAAAGACACTAAGAACACGAAGAAATACATCTTTTACTCCCTTTGCGAACTTTGTGCCTTTGTGGTTAATTCTGGTTTTTTGTGCCGCAATTTTGTGCCAGATGAGAAACTAAACGCCATTGCCTAATACCAATAAGACCACGCACTTCCATTCTGCCGCCAATCTGTGATACAATTCACAGGTTGCATAAGGACATCGAACTGCGACGTACAGCACTTCTTCTGTACTGCCCTGGGGACAGTTGTAGCTGGAAAGCCACGACAAGCGCGCAAAGCGCAATCATTAGGTTTAACCGGGAAAGCACAGAAGCGATGGGGACGACCAACACCACGTTGGCAACACCAACAAAGATGTTGGCATCATTAGCGTAACCGTTGACACTTTCAACGCCATCGCTGACATCATCAGCTTAAGCGAAGCGGCTTCGCCCGGCACACATTTAAACCTAACCGATTAATTAGTCCACAGGGAATTCCAAATGACTGAAAATTTTAACGACTTCGGCTTGCGAGAAGAAATCTTGCAGGCAATCAATGAATCTGGCTACACCGAACCTACCGCCATCCAAGTGAGCGCTATCCCGCTGCTGCTGCAAGGCCGCGATGTGGTGGGGCAAGCCCAAACCGGCACGGGTAAAACCGCTGCGTTTGGCCTGCCCATGCTCAATAACCTGGATGTCGATGCACCCGGTATTCAAGCCCTGATTCTTACCCCAACTCGTGAATTGGCAGCCCAAGTTTGCAACGCCATTTTTGAATATGGCAAGCATCGCGGCATCCGCGTGATGCCCATCTACGGCGGCATTTCGTATACACGCCAAGAAAAACGGCTGGAACGCGGCGCTCAGGTCGTCGTCGGCACACCAGGCCGCACGATTGATATGATGAATCGTGGGGCGCTGGATTTTAGCACCGTCAAGTATCTCGTCCTCGATGAAGCCGATGAAATGCTCAAAATGGGCTTTATCGACGATGTTGAGACGATTTTTAAAAGCGTCCCGGCGGAACGCCAAACTGCGATGTTTTCCGCCACGCTGCCCGATGCCATCCGCCGTTTAGCAGATCGTTATATGCACGATCCGGTTGCTATCACCATCGAGCGCAAGCAGATTACGGTTTCGCTAATCGAACAGCGGCATTATATCGTCCATGAAGAATCGAAACTGGCAGCACTTTCACGTTTGCTGGAAACCGAAGACCTCAAAAGCGCATTGATCTTTACCCGTACCCGTGCAGGCTCGGCGGAATTGGCGGAATCCCTGCTGGAACGTGGCTTTGTGGCGGATGCGCTGCATGGTGAACTGAACCAAGCGGCGCGTGAGGCAGTTTTGCGTCGTTTCCGCAACGGTCAGCTTCCGATTTTGGTTGCGACGGATGTTGTGGCGCGTGGTGTGGATATTGACGATGTTTCGCACGTCTTTAACTACGACATGCCCTATGACTCGGAAGATTATGTCCACCGTATCGGGCGCACCGGACGCGCCGGACGCACAGGTATCGCCATTATGCTGGTGACACCGCGTGAACGCCGCCGTTTGCAAATGCTGGAAAACTTCATCAAGCGCCCCATCGTCCGTACCGAACTGCCCAAGTTAGAAGCCGTCCGCGCACGCCGCGATCAACGCTTTACCGAAGGCGTAGACGCTTTGCTCGCATCTGAAGGCGAAGAATTGCTGCAGGAAGTCGCGTTGGTCAATCAATTGATCGAAGCGGGTTATGATGTCAATCAAGTGGCGGCGGCAGCGATGCGTTTGGCACGGGCGGATGAATATCGCCGTCCGGTTGAGCATATGCGCCCCATCCGTGAGGAAAGCCGCGACAGCAGCGGCCCCCGCCGTGACTATAATGACCGTCCCCGTTACGAAAATGGAAACGGGAACGGAAATGGGAACGGCAGCAATGGCAAGTTCAACAGCAAAAATGGCAAGTATGAAGGCGGGCGCAGCGAAGGTGATGCCTCACGTCGTCCGCGCCGCGATAACAGCGTGGTGGAATCCGGCATGGTGCGCTTGATGATCGACGTAGGCAAGAATCAAGGCATTCGCCCTGGTGATGTCGTCGGTGCGATTGCGACGGAAGCTGGAATCCCCGGCAAGTCCATCGGCGCGATTGACATCCGCAACGACGCGACCTATTTTGACGTGAAGGCCGACCAAGTGGATCGCGTATTGTCCCAGATGAAACGCGGCAAGCTGCGTGGTCACGCCATCAACCTCACCCGCGTGAGCTAAACGCGGAAGGTTGAACCCTAGAGACAAAAAAGACACAGAGCATCATTTCTGTGTCTTTTGTTTTCCGATACAAAGAGTCGCTATCTTCAAAATTTGCGCCAAGTGTATAATCAGCGTGTTTATCGGCGCTTATTTGTGGATTTTTATGGTGCATATTCGCTGGATTTTTATGGTCGTGACTCTCGTTTTGCTTTCCGCCTGCAATTTACGCAGCGAACCGCAGGAAGCCTTCAACGCCACAATCGCACCGACAAGCCAAAGCGCCCCGCTCTACAGCGCCACCCCTTCGCTGCCGCCGACAGAAACAACGACATCCACACCCGAAGTCACCTTCACGCCTAGTGCAATACCGACAGAAACACCTACGTTTACACCTGAATTTTCGCCCACGCCGTCCAATACGCCGCTCCCTTCCGCGACATTAGCGCTGCTCACGCTCACGCCAGCCATCGCGCAAAATGCGCCAGCTACTTATGTCAATCCACCAGCCGATTTTAGCCCCAATTCCGGCTGGAGCTGCGATGATTTCCCGTGCGCGGACGACATCGACGGTTTTATGCAGCGGATTCGCTTTCCAGCGGGTTTTGCGTTGGAACATGTCGGGCGTTTCCCCGGTCAGCCGATGCAAATCACCTATGGGCCAGACGGACGACTTTACGCGACAGTCCTAGAAAATGGCACTCGTAACGGCGCAGTTTATGTCATGAATGCTGATGGCACGGCTATCGCATACAGTCCGACCTTTGTATCGCCCCTTGGCCTTGCTTTTCAGCCGGGGACGGATGTCCTTTATGTAAGCGCCCGTGTAGCCCCCGCTTCAATCGGGCGGCTGTGGCAAATTCAATCTGACGGCAAAATCACTTATTTGCCGATGGAACTTCCTTGCTGCTATTCATTGATAGATAACCAGCCCAACGGCCTCATTTTTGGTCCCGATGGTTATTTGTACATGGGCGTTGGCTCGCTGACCGATCATCTTGAACCCGCTGACCCGCGCACCAATGATTACGCTGATTTGCAGCCGAATGAAGCGTCCATTCTACGTATCCAACCGCATACGGGCGAACTCAGCGTTTTCGCCAGCGGGATTCGCAATCCTTATGACCTCACCTTTGATTCAACCGGGCAGCTTTACGCCACCGATAACGGCATGGTGGAAGGCGCAGGTGATCGTGTGCTGAGTATCATGGCAGGTGGTCATTATGGCTGGCCTTATTGGGGAGCGCGGGGCTGCTTTGAGTGTCCGCCAGTTCCGTATGATTTGACGATCAACGATGATCTTCTGCGTCTGCCGGACTACACCTTACCACGCGGCCTAGTCGCCTATACCGGAACGCAATTTCCGGCGAATCTGTGGGATAACCTATTCGTCGCCTTATGGAACGGTACGCCCAATGGGCAGCGCATTGTGCGGATTGATCCCCGCGCCATCACTGATCCCGCGAATTTTGTACCAGAGCCTTTTGTAACCGGATTGATTCGTCCGGTGGATATCGTCATCGCGCCGGATGGTTCGCTCGTCATCGCGGATTATGTGTATGGGCATGTGTGGCGGGTGCGTTATACTGGAGGTTGACGATAGATTAGGATTAAACCCTATATCTATCTATATCCTTTAATACCCACCCAATTTATTGCCGTTAAGCAGCGCTAAATCATCATTTTCATTCCTCGACGATTTCACCCTGTATTGTGTCGACTTCGGTGAAAGGGATATCGCGGGTGGTTGCGGCTTGCATCAGCAGCGTGAGGCGATCTGCCATCGAAGCCGGGTCGGGATGGATGCCGTCTTGCAGCAGGGCAGTCTCGAAGACCTGCTCAATCACCGCGTCGATTAATGGAGCGCTGTCAGTAGTTGTGAGCAGGCGCGTCAAATTGTGCATCAAAGGATGGCGCGGGTTGAGTTCCAGAATCTTGACGGGCAGCTCATAATCCCGATCTAGTAGGCGGTTAATGCGAAACATATTCCGTCCGCCGCCTGCTTCATCACTGACCAAACGCGCCGGACTGCCTGTAAGCGATTTGCTGGCGCGGACTTCGCGGACACGTTCCCCTAAGACGGAGGTAAAGCGGGTTTGCAAGCCTTCAAAAGCGGCTTCAGTGAGGGCTTCGGGGCGCGATTGCGTCTCTTCTTGTAGTGTGCCGATTTCGCTCAGGTCAATATCGGCTTCGTCGGCGCTCCGCAGGGCATGATCTTTGTAATCCGTCAAACCCATGACGAGCGCTCCATCCACCGGATCGGTAAAGTACAGCACTTCGATACCGCGCTGACGGAACGCGTCCAGATGGGGGCTGCGGCGGGCGCTGTGGAAGTCATCCCCGACGATGTAATAAATATCCTGCTGATTGGCAGCCATGCGCTCGATATAGGTCTCCAGCGAATAGAATTTTTCGGTATCGTCGTCAAAGGTGGAATTAAAGAACAGTAGCGGTTCAAGTTCGGCGCGATCACCGGGAGACACGACCATCCCCTGCTTGATGAAGCGTCCGTAAGCCTGATAAATGGCGAGATACTGCTCCAGATTTTTCTCTGCCATGCGCTTAAGTTCGCTCAGGACTTTGCCCGTGATCGTCTTTTTGAGGTTGACCATGATGCGATTGGCCTGCACACTTTCGCGGTTGACGTTCAGCGGCAAGTCTTCGCTATCGACCACGCCTTGCACAAAGCCGAGATATTCCGGTAGTAGGTCTTTGCAATACTCCTGAATCAGCACTTTACGGGCATACAATTTGAGTCCTGCCTCTTTGCGCGGGCTGAACATATTCGGTTCCGCGCCAGAAGGGACATAGAGGAGTGCGTAAAATTGCAGCGGCACATCCGCCCGCATGACGATGCGATGCAGCGGCTTTTCAAAGTCCATCGTGAGCATTTTGTAGAAATCCTGATACTGCTCATCAGTGACTTCATTAGCAGACTGCCGCCAGAGCGCGGTTTGCTTATTGGTCGGCTCGGTATCGCTGCCGATATAAATGGGGAAGGCGATGTAATCCGAGTGCTTGCGGACGATATTTTTCATCGTCCACGATTGCAAATATTCCTTCGCATCTTCTTTAAGGTAAATGATGATGTCCGTCCCGCGATGTTCACGCTCGGCGGATTCGATGGTGTATTCATTGCCACCGTCAGATTCCCACGCATAGGCGCTTTCGCCCGGAAGGTATGATCTTGAGATAACGCGCACTTTATCCGCCGCCATAAAGACTGAATAAAAGCCGACCCCGAACTGCCCGATTACATCTTGCACAGCGGTGCTGTTGGTACTGCCGGAATTGCCCTTCATCGCTTCGATAAAGGCTTTCGCGCCGCTTCGTGCGATGATGCCGAGGTTATTGATCATATCTTCCTGAGTCATCCCGATTCCAGTATCACTGATCGTCAGGGTTCCAGCGGCTTCATCGGCTTGAATGTCGATGCGGAGTTCGGCTTCGGGGTCAAGCACATCGCGATTGGTCAATAATTCAAACTGCACCCGATTCAGCGCGTCCGAAGCGTTAGAGACAAGTTCGCGCAGGAAGATGTCGCGCTCGGTATAGAGCGAATGAACGAGGATATTCAGCAGTTGTTGGATTTCTGCCTGAAAAGTATACGTTTGCTGGCTCATCGTAGTTATGAAACTCCATACGCAATAAAAAATTGAGTCGCGCCCATTTTTAACACGGCTGTGTAAGAATCAGATAAACATTTATGAGCAAAAAATAAAGCGCATCATTGTGCGCCTTATTTTGATCTTTATACGGTGAGGTCACTCAAGGGATATTGAACGGGTCGGAAACGGTAAAGCCATTGTTGGCCGAACCGCCCATCGTCAGCCAGCCTCCCGGCCCCGCCGATTGCACCGCCGCGTAGTATGTTCCGGCAGGAAGGGCGAGAGGCAGCACCGCCGTACAGGTCGCACCGGGGTTGATGCATCCTAGAACGCTAGAAGACTGCCATTGGAAGGTGTAGGTCTGCGCTGCGCCAGCCGTTCCCACCCAAATTTGATACCATGTTGTCCCACCTGTCGCCGTCCAAGTGAGCGTGACATTGCCGCTACCTGCGCTGCCAACCACACTATTGACCAGCGGCGGAATTGGGAAGTTGAGGCTAAACGTCGCCGGGCCACCAAAGCCGTTGCCAAACGCGCCGCCCACACTCGCGCCACCGGAGCCTTCGGCGTTGATATACACATCATATGTGCCGTTGGCGAAAATCCATGCGTCTGAGGTGAGCGAACAGGTCGTGCCGTTGCATAAACCCGTTCTGGTTTTTTCTTGGTAGGCGGTGTATGCCCAAGTATTAGTGGTGCGGTTGAAAATGCTGATGAAAAAGCGGGTAGCTTTGGGATCGTCCTTCCAGCTAACCGTCGGACGACCTTGATTGGGCAGGGCGGTAATGTTGGTCGGAATAGCGGGAGCGGTATCAATCGTGAATTGCACCGCGCTGGTTATCCCACTGAGACCACCAAGGCTGGTATAGGCTTGTAGATGGAAGACGAACTGTCTATTGCTGAGCGCTAAGGTGGGATTAACACTGCATAAAGATGGGCTGCATACAGTCGCCGCCGACACCCATTGATCGAGCAGAGTGGTAGCGTAATTGGGGGTTGAGACGAACAAACGATACCACTCAACAGCCGCATCGCGGTTCCATTGGAAGGTCGGCTGTGCGGGAGCGGTGGTGAGGTTGCCTGTGACGATCACGCCAGTAGGGGTAATGGGCGGTACTGCGATGGTGAAGGAAGCACCGCTGCTCCATGTGCCTATATCGTCAAGGTTGGCGGCCTGAATATTCCAAGCATACGTACCATTCGCCAGCGAGAGGAGGGAAGATGGCGTATAAGTGCAAACTTGTCCTGAGCAAATGCCAGCGGCATCGACCCATTCGGTGAGGAGAGGATTAGTATTCGTCCCATCCCAAGTGCCGATATAAAGTTGGTAGCGCGTGGCGTTGGCGACATGCTGCCACGAGAACAGCAATGCGCCGCTGGTGGTGATCGTCGTCCCGGATAGCGGGTTCAGCAGGGCTGGCGTGGCAGGCGGCGGCGATTGGGTCGCGGTAGAAGTGGGAGTTGAGGTCGCTGTTGGTGTACTTGTGGCGGTAGAAGTGGCAGTTGAGGTGGCTGTTGGCGTATTTGTCGCGGTAGAAGTGGCAGTTGAGGTCGCTGTCGGCGTACTTGTCGCGGTAGAAGTGGCAGTTGAGGTCGCTGTTGGCGTACTTGTCGCGGTTGCAGTAGCCGTTGGCGTTGGAGAATTCAACACACCGCGATAGGTGATGGAAGAATTACCTGTCGAAAAATAGATCAGATTATTGATGTAGCCTGTCACGGCTGAGTGACGCGCATTAGGTAGGGGGGTGATATCTGTCCATGTATTCGTCGTTGGATTATAAATAGTGACGTTGTTAACGGCTGTATTATGCTGTCTTTGCCCGCCTAAAACGACAATTTTGCCATCAATCACGAGGGTGGATGACGTGATATGATTACGCCCGAATGGTAAACTGGCGACTTGTGACCACGTATTTGTTACAGGGTCGTAGACATGAACATCCGCTTGCGGGACAAGGTTGCCATCATGTCCATGCTGTCCGCCGACGATATAAATTTTATTGTTGAGCACGACTGCCCCCATATGGTGTCGCGGATTGGGGAGCGACGGTTCTGTGCGCCAAGCCGTGCCGTTTGGAAGATCGAGCACATAATGATTGCCCACATCTTGGGTGCGAGCTTGATTCGTCCCACCGATATAATGCAGTTCGCCTGCGATATAAATAAGCTGACCAGCAGCGCGGGTTGTGGGCAGTTGTGGCATTGAAGAATAGGTATTGGTAGCGATATTATAACGCCAGACTTCCCGTGTTCCGAAGATTTGCCCTGTCCCGTTTGTGCCTTCGATATAACCACCTGCGTAGTAAATATTTGTGCCGTCGGTAGTTAGCCCGGCATGGGTAGCCCCTTTCGGCATGTTGAGCAGCGCTGACCATTGATTAGTGGTTGGATTATAAACGTAGGCCCGGCGCGTAGGTGTGCAGCAGGTTCGTGTACTGTCAAAACCGCCGAAAGAATAAAGCAAACCGTTCACGACGGCGCTTTGTCCCTCGCTGTTGCTATGAGGCTGTGAAGCAACCGTTGTCCAAGTAATATTGGTGCTGTCATCAATGGACGCAAGCGCAACCATTTTCGATAGGTAGAGCGAAATCAGTATCAACATAGCTGTAATTGCCATCCCCATAAGGGGACGGTGACGACGGATTATCTGGTTAGAAATAGAAGAAAAAGTTGGCATCACAAGAATTCCTACTGAGTACAATTTTTGGAATTGAATACCATCCATTATCATCTATTTAAGGACTATATCAGCCTTTCGTGGGCTATTTTTTACGTAACAGAGGAAATTTCATAAATAAAGGCAACTTATGAATGAAATATAAAAACCCCGTGAACTCGCGGGGTTTTTATATTGGTGATTGGGGTGCTTAGGCCAGCGAGCGAGCTGCTTGCCTAGTCTTTGTCGCGTCCAAAACTGCCGCGACCACTGATATTCGGATCGTCGTTATTTTTTGTCGGCTTAGGGGGTTGGCTTCGCGGAGCGGGCGATGAAACCCCTCTGCCGCCTCGTGGTCTGCCGAAGCTGCCGCGCCCTTGAATATTGGGGTCATTGTAACGTGGCGACTCTTCACCGTCACTATCTCCGTCAGGACGACCAAAGCTGCCTTGTCCCCCGATGTTTGGATCGTCGTATTCGGGGCGGGTGTTCCCAATGAAGGGTTTATTTTGGGCCATTAAGCGTGAAATCACGACTAAGGCCAAGACAAAGATGATCCCTAAGAGACAAATTGTACCGGTATCCATCGTCAATGCTCCTAGTTAATCTCGAATTGGACAGAGTTCATTGGGTTGCCATTGACGATGAACTCGGCTTCATAATTGCCGGATTCAAAAGTGCTGGTGCTTTCAAAGACGAAGTTGATACAGGTATTTTCAAACGAGTCTGCTGAGGTGATGGGGGATAAATCTTCAACCGGTTGTCCATCACGATAGAGGCGTACGAAAACTTCCGTATTGGCTGGAATTGTGCTTTCTTCCGCTACAACATAAAATTGTGATGTATCCGAGTTAAAACTCGATGTCGTGTTGACAGCACATCCATCACGATCAACTGACTCTGATACGACGACATTGCCAAATACGATGCCGGCATCAGAAGCGTTATCTTGATTTACTTGCTGCGTAGCTACCCGCTGTGTTGCTGTCGCTTCAATATCATTATCATTATCGCTACTGCCCGATCGGGTCAGTAACAAGACGATAGCGCCTAATACCACTAACACGATAATCGGCAAAAAGCGCTTGATGTCGATCCCTTGTGGATTGTTTGTACTTTTCATGTTCCCCTCCTATACACATACGCAAATATGAGGACATCATAGTGCTGATAAGTGAGAGAGGAGTTAATTGAAAGCCAAATTGAGACTTAATTTAGCAAAATATGAGACTTTTGTTAGTCTGCATCAGGTTCCTCTGAGTGGCGCGGCGGTTGTTTTTCACCATCACGCAATGCAACTAAGCGGCGATAAGTCGCTTGCAGCGTGAGCGCGTCCGCCACATGGAACGGGTCAGGCGCTTCTACGGCAACCGTCGCCTTCACATCATAATCGACAAAGGCTTGCAACAGTTCCCGATAGTGCAAATCCGCTTCATTCAGCGGGAGATGTTCTTTTTCACCTTTAGGCGTGTAGGCGATGCCACTCATGTGAAAATGCAATTTTTTAAGACCTTCTTCGCCCAATGTTTCGCGCACCCGCTGCAGCGCATCATCAAATTCCGCATAGCTGTTAAAGCTGCCATCGCCGCGCCTCGCATGAAGGTGCGCCCAATCAATGCAGGGGAGGATGCCAGGAATATCACGGCTGAGTTGCAACACTTCATCTAAATTGCCAAACATGGCGGATTTGCCCATTGTTTCTGGGCGGAGATTCACATCTACGCCTTCTTCGCGCAAGATGCCTGTGATTTCGATCAATTTTTCTTTAGCGCGTTCATAAACTTGTTCGGCGGGCTGCGTGTGATAGCTGCCGGGATGGAACACAATATCATGTGCGCCTGCCAAAAAGCCTTTGCGGGCTGCGGCTAAAAGACGCGCATCGCTTTTTTCCATCAGTTCAGTCGTTTGGCTGTTCAGGTTAATATAATAAGGGGCATGAACGCTCAAGGTAACGTGGTGTTTTTCACCAGCGGCTTTGATCTGGGCGCATGTTTCATCGGTAACGCGCACACTTTGTACCCACGCAATTTCCAGATGCTGCAAGCCCAAACGGGCGATATGTTCCACAGCGGCGGTTGTACCGCTAGTCGGGGTGCCGGTGGGTGCGCCGACGGTGCCAAAACGCAGTTGATCGTTAGCGGTTGTCAAGCGACAAATCCTTTTCTGGAACGTATAATGATATGAATATAGTTTGCGGCGGTGAGCTTGTTTTGTGAAAACAGTTTCACCTTATCAAAGAACAATTGTATCATATTGAGGCTACGAATTCGATGCTCACCCCAGATGAAAAAGTCCATTTTCCTTCGCCCCGCCTTTCGCGCCGTACTGCGCTCATCATTACCTTTGGCGCACTTGCTATCGTTTATGGTCTGTGGAACATCCCGCAGCTTGATTTTTTGGTGTATCCCTTTCGCTTATTCGTCTCCTATGTGCATGAAGCCGGACACGGCATCATGGCGATGCTTTCTGGAGGGCGCGTGGTCGGTTTTAGGATTTTCGCTGATGGCTCTGGCTTGGCGACAACACAAGGCGGCAGCCGCCTCTTGATTCTACCTGCGGGTTATTTGGGCGCGGCTTTTTTTGGCGCTGTGCTTTTTTATATCGTCAATCGCTATCATGCCGCACGTTCCGTCTCGGTCTGTATCGGGATTATGTTGGTGGTCTTCTCCGCGCTTTTTGCCCGTCCCGATAGTGATGGTGTGCCAATTGCGCTCGTGGTTGGATTACTGGCAGGTCTCGGTTTGATCGGATTAGGCATCAAAACTGGATTAATCCCGAACCTGATTATGCTCAATATTCTGGCGATTATGACGGCGTTGAATGCCGTTTTAGACCTCGTGTTTTTAATCCGCAACAGTGGAATTATCATGGAGGCGCGGGGCGGGCTTATTCGCAACGACGCGGCGGCCTTTACAGCAGAAGTGATGCCCTTTGTGCCGCCTGTTATTTTGGCGCTTTTATGGGCGGCATTAGCACTTGCGATGATCGGCGCAGCCGTGTATTTCAGCCTCGTGCGCCCATTTTTGCGCGAACCCAAACCGAAGCAAGAGTCGCCCCTCGACTTAGCAAGTAAGATCAGAGTCGATGATCGCTTCTAATGGTCGTGAAGTATTGAACAAATCGAGGGCTAGAGGAGTTTTTAACGCTATGGTACGCGCAACTTGGAATGGTATTGTATTGGCTGAGTCAGAAAAAACCGTGATTGTTGAAGGTAATCATTACTTCCCGCGTGAAGCCGTCAATTGGGATTATTTTGTCGACAGCAGCACCCACACCACCTGCCCTTGGAAGGGTCTCGCCAGCTATTATGATGTGGTTGTTGGCGATAAAACGAATAAAGATGCGGCTTGGTTTTATCCCACCCCTAAAGATGCAGCGAAGCATATCACCGATCATATTGCCTTTTGGCGCGGTGTAAAAGTGGAAAGCGGTGTACTGCCAGAAGCGGCGCACATCAGCGGCGACTAAGACGTATAGCGTCATAAAATAGATTATGAGGAGCGATGTAGATACGTCGCTCTTTTTGTTTTAAATGATGGCGGCATCATTTATAGTCAAGGATGTCATCTCAACGTAATGTACTGCGAGTAAGTTGCAATGGATTTTGTCCTTATCTCGCTTATACTGGTAACGTAAATGATGTGTTGTTAGAGGTCATTTTATGACACGTATTAGACGTAACTACTCCAAACCCTTCTTCAGTGACCCCAAACGTGGTGGTAAAGGCTCACGCTTTTTGTTCATCTATGGCTTGGTTCTGGGGGGATTTTTGGTCTTTGTTTATACGCAGTTCGGGCGCTTACAACTAACGGCGTTAGAAGCGATTGGCTATGCGCCCACGCCGACTCCCTTTGCCAGCGATCTTGCTAATCAAGCGGCGGTGATGGCTGCTGCCGGAGATTTATCGGAAGCGCTCACGTTTTATGAACGAGCCGTCAGTCAGCAGCCGGAAAACATCAATTATCTGTATGAATATGGGCGTGTTCTAATCGATCTTGACCAGACTGATGAAGCTGTCCAAGTTGCTGAACAAGCGATTGCCCTGAATCCCGATGACCCACGTGGTTATGCGATTAAGGCTATCGCGTTGATGTGGTCAGACCCGCCCACCGCCATTCAAGCCGCCATCCTCGGCAAAGATGCAGACCCCAACTTTGCGCCTTTATATGCCGCCTCCGATGTGGCTTTTTATAATTTGCAGCGTTTTGAAGAGGCCATTCGGGAAGGGCAGCGGGCAGTGGATTTAGACCCCAATGACCCGTTTGTCTATATCGCATCGCATTTTGCGCTGCTGTATATCGGCAATTATCAGGCCGCGATTGATGCGGTGACTCGCGCTATCGAAATTAGCCCAAACTTGACCACATCCTATTTTTACCTCGCCGCGCTGTATGCACTGCCACAAGTGCGCCAACCGGAGAAGGCGGTTGCTATTTATAACCGCATTATCGAGATGGAACCCAACAACGCGAAGGCCTATCTGCGCCTATGCGAGACGTATGCCCGTGTGGAATATGCCCAATTTGATGTCGCGCAGGGTTATTGCGATCAGGCATTGGAGATTGACCCTAATTACGGCTCGGCGTATCGAGAAACCGGACGTATGCAGTATAACCGGCGCAATTATGAAGGGGCGATTGAATCGTTTGAAAATTGTGTCCGGTTGGGTGCAACCGATATTGAATGCTGGTATTTGCGCGGATTGGCGCATTTTTGGTTAGATGAATGTGAAGATGCTTGGCGCGTTTTGAACGAAGCATCCGTGAAGGCAGTGGAGCAGGGCCAAGCGCCGTCGATTATGGAGTCCATCGATATAGGCTTGTATAACGTCACCCAAATTTGTGATGGCTTTCAGCAACAGACCGTCCCGACCTCACCTCCGCCCACCCTTCTCCCGCCTACGCCTATTGGCGGCGGCTTCGGATAAGTCATCATGCAAATCAAACGCGATTATTCTGAGCCTTTCTTTAAAAAAGATAAAGGCAGAAGGCGGAGTGGCGGCAGCCGCCTTCTGTTCTTTTTGGGATTATTTTTCGGCGCGATGTTGATCTTCATTTTAGCGAATTTCGATCAGCTTCAGGTCACGGCAATGGATATGATGGGCTTGCTGCCCACGCCCACGCCTTATGCCAGCACCTTGGCGACTGAGGCGGAAAACTTGGCCGTCGATGGTAATTTAAGTGCTGCGGCTGCCCTTTTTGAGCAGGTCGTCCAGCAGCGGCCTGATGATGTGGATTATCTGTATGAATATGGGCGGTTACAGATTGATCTTGGGAATTATGCGCGTTCAGAATCCTTAGCCGATCATTGTATCGAGGTGTCCCCGCGTGACCCGCGTGGGTTCGCATTAAAGGCCGAATCTTTAGTGCTTTCCGGCGCGGCTTCGGCTGCGATTCCGGTTGCGCTTTCCGGCATGGAAATTGATGGCAGCTTCGCGCCGTTGTATTCCGCGCTGGCTCGCGCCTATACCGATACAGGGCGGCTGGCGGATGGGGTCGATATGGGCTTACGCGCCACCGAGTTGGATCCTTACGATGTGGATGCCCGCCGCGCTTATGCTTATGCCTTGAACTTGTCCAATTTTCGAGACGAAGCCACCGCCCAGTTGGAACAAGCCATCAGCCTAGACCCGAATCGTGTGCCGGCTTATTTAGAACTAGCGTATCAATATCTGGCGGCGAACCGCGATCAAGAGGCGATTGACCTCTACAATGTGGTGCTTTCTCAGCAGCCAAATAATGCCCGTGCTATGCTCCGGCTGTGTACGGCCTATCGCAAGATTGGGCAGTTTCAGCGGGCGCTTGATTTTTGTGAGGATGCGGCAGCGGCTGATCCTACGTTAACTACCGCCCAGTATGAAGTGGGGCGGCTGCGCTATAACGCTTACGATTTCCGAGGTGCGTTGGAATCCTTTACGGCTTGTACGACGAATGACCCATCGAACCTTGAATGCACCTATTATCGCGGCTTGTCTTATTTTTATCTGCAAGATTGCGCCGCAGCATGGCAAATTTTACGTGAAGCGCTGACAATGGCGCGTGAACGCTCTGGCACCGAAGATGCGATTGCCGATATTCGTGAAGGGCTGATCGCTATAGAGCAGGCCTGCCCTCAGTTCAGCGGTCAAGCCGGAGATTTGATCGCCCCGCTTGAGGGTACGCCCACGCCAGTGGGAGCGCCCACGCCAGCGACAAGTGAAGGAAGTTGACCGATGTATGTTCGTACCCCTAAACGTTATACCCGGCAAGGGCGCAAACGCAGCCCGCTGAGTTTGCGCTGGCTCTGGTTGTGGATTTTAACGCCGCTGGTTGTCGTCGCTGGAATTGGCATTTATCAGAATCAGGGAATATTCCGGGAGCGCATCGGCGGTGTGGTCGATACAATGGTTGATTCGGCGGGAGATAGGATTGCGACGATCAACGCGCCTACGCCCGTACCCACCCAAGACCCGACAGAAAATATCGCCCGTGCCAATGCGTCATGGGAACGCGGTGCGATTCAAGAAGCGGTAGAAGCTTATGCCGAAATCATCGACGCGGTGCCGAATGATTTGAACGCGCATTATCATTACACGCTCGGCTTGATTATGGAGGATAAGGACGTAGAAGCGCTGGAAGCGGCAGAAAATACGGTTACGGCGAATCCTTTTGTGGCGGATGCGTGGGCTATTCGGGCGATGGCACTCAGCCGAACCGGGAATTATGGTCAGGCTGTCGCTAGTGCGCTCCATGCGCTGGAACTCGCCCCACAGGATGCTGCACAAGATAATTTGACCGTTGCCAAATCCCGCGCCAGAGCATTGGCATTTTTAGCGGAAGCCTATTTCTACGACGATCAATATGAACGCGCTGCCTCAACGGTGCAAGAGGCACTTAATCTTGATCCTGACTGCTTTGAAGCGTATTACGTCAGCGGTTTGGTCAACTGGTTTTATAATATTGATCGTCAAGCGGCCATGCAGGATTTTGATACGGCTTACGGCACGATGCCCAACATGATCTATATTGGGATCGAGATGTCTTATCTCGAAAGCGAAATTCAAGTCGCCAGCGAAGCCCCCGATTTTACCCAAGCTGAAGGACGGATTGAAGGCATTTTGGAGCTTAATCCAGATAATGCGCGGGCGCTTTATTGGATGGGCGATTATTACTTTCGCACCGTCGGCGATCCCAATCGCTCTGCGGATTATCTCTCGCGCTGTACGAATGCCAATCCGAATAATCCAAGCTGTCATTATCTGTTAGGCCGCGCCCGAATGCGGCAGAAACTTTACAGTGACGCGCTGCTTTCCTTCGAGACTGCGATAGACCTCTCGGTCTCCGGTGATCAACTTTTTGCGCGTTACAATTATTGGGCAGCGGAGGCAAGTCGCCAACTCAATGACCTTTCAGGCTGCCTGACCTACCTTCAAACCGCGATTGAAACCGCGCAAGTATTGGAAGATCAAGTTGTCTTGGATGCTTACCCCACGTTGGCGCAGCAGTGCGGCGGAGTCGTTATACAACCGACACCTACGCCAGAAGCGACTGCCGAGGGGGAGGGCAGCGGTTAGCTTTTAGCCGTCAGTAAATCCGTGCGAATAATGCGAAAAATGACAACCACCAAGACACAAAGAACACCAAGAGGAGTTTTTGTAAAATATTCTTGGTGACTCTTGGTGCCTTAGTAGTTCAGAATTGAAAGACTTTTATAGCTATTGGCAAGGTCAAATTATTTGATGCAAGGTACATACTGGCCTTACGTATTTGTTGCCTTTCGCATCACGGACTAGGTTCGCTGCAACTCGGCAGTTCCGCGTAGCTTTTCGTCCAATTGCGCCCATAGAACGTCAGATACTCGGTGATGTGCGCTGCCCAATAATCGTTGCTATGGTCGCCGCCGGGATTAATGACGTAGGTGTGGCTGATATTCCGCGCCCGCAGCCGATCCGATAGGGTCTGCTGGCTAAAAGCCACTGAATCCGCCGAGCCGTTATCCATATAAATCCGCAAACCTGCGTCCGCCAACGTGGGCGATGTTTGCGCGATTTCCAGCGGATTAAAAGCAGGTGGCACGACATCAATATCGGGGAAGAAGGCGCTGTGTCCGGTGATGATGCTGAAAACCTCTGGATGGCGGAAGCCGATTTCAAACGCCCAAAATCCGCCACGAGAAATACCCGCTATAGCACGATTGTCGCGGTTGCTGATCGTACAAAAGTCACGCTCAATGGCGGGGAGCAGTTCGTCTAAAATCACTGTCTCGTAGGATGGGTCGGGCGGATAGCTGTCTGTGCCGCCAATCGCGCCATAATAGGGCATGACCAGAATCATGGGTGGGAGTGCGCCCAACCGAATCCCAGAATCTAAGGCTTCCACCACGCCAATATCGCTCCACTGTGTCTCACGGAAACTCAGTCCGTGCAGCAGCAGTACATACGGATAGCGGCGTTCTGTCTCGTAATAACAGGGCGGCACGTAAACTTGATAACGCAAATTTTCCCCGCCCGCTACCGTACTTGGAAATTGACTGAATTCCACCAACTGTCCGGCATCAATCTCACACGGGAACAACGTCGGCGTTGGCGTGTAGTCCGGTGTACTGGTGGGTAAGGCTGTGCGGGAGGGAATGGGCGTGTTGGATGACAAAGGAATCGGTGTAACTGAAGGCGCGGCGGTGATGACGACGGCGACGGGCGTGGCTTGTGGCATCATCGGGTCACAGCCGATCAATAGAACACTCATCAGACACAAAAGTAAAACGACTTGGATAGAATAACGACTTGATTGACGCATAAAGGCTATCTCATACCTGATTTATCCCATAATCAATCGCATAGTATACACCCTAACCGGAATCAAAATGTTCGGACGTAATAAGAGCGTTATAGTTATGTACGAATACGAGTTGGATTGTTACAAAATTGATATATTGCGATTATGATTAGAACAGAAGTTAAAGATGATGTTATAACAGGCGGTAAACATGAGAAAATTACGCATCAACACGCTCAAAATTGTTCTAATTCTGGTTATTGCTGTGCTGGGTATCGTGGCACAGCCTGTTTTCGCGCAAGGCGGCTTGGATCAGCTTCCCGGTGATCGGGTGATCGTCTTCTGCCAATCCACTGTGGTGGAAGTTTGGGGCGGTACGGATATTGGCACGGGGGTTTTCCTCGGCTCATTCTTCTATGGCGATCTGATTGCGTCCGGCTCGCTCAACCGTTCTTCGCAATATGGGCAGGTCGCGGTCTCGGTGGATTTACTCGGCAACTTCCGCGCTGCGTGGGTGGGTGGCCCGTATTATGCCAGCGGCTACGGGGATTTTTCCAAGACCTTCCAATGCCCTGGCCCCTTTACGGTTTACACCGATTTGCTCCGCGCCACCAATTCCGGCTATGGTTATCCTTATGGCGGCACCCCCTACGTCGCGCCCTCACCTTACGTGACGATCCCCACTGTACCCGTTACCTATGTGATTGACCCGCTGACGGGTATCGCATCTACCAGCACGGGTATTCAGCAAATCGCGGTGATTAACCAGTCGCCCGGTGCAGTCATTAATCAGACTGTCGGCATTAGTTCGCCTGTGAGTGGCTGCGGTGCGCGTGTGTATGTTGTACAAGCAGGCGATACATTGTTCCGCATCTCGCGCCGCTTCGGAACATCAGTGAGTGCGTTAGCTTCCTGCAATGCCATCGCCAACCCGACCCGTATCTTCGTCGGTCAGCAGATTTACGTGCCATAAACCTAATTTTAGGTTAAACCACAACAGATCAGGCGGCATCACTAGGTTAGTGTGCCGCCTCATTTTGTTTTGGCATAGGGCAATCGTAGGGCAAACGGTGGTTAGAGAATTGTTATGTATATTGCTTAATTAATACCGCCTCTGTTACGCTAATTACATCGTTCCATGCAGCAGAAAAGAGACGTATGTTTGATAAACGTCGCAATCTTCCCATCAGGGCGCTGTTATTTGTGTTTACAGTGCTGTTGCTGCTTCTATCCGTTATTGTATCCGCACAAGATATTATCCCCCCCCCCTACTACGGAGTTACCTAAAGTAACTGAAACCCCTACTACAACGGCAACTTCCACAGCAACCTCTACACCAACTTCATCGCCAACATCGACAATTGCATCATCGCTTACACCGTCTTTAACGCCTTTGGGTGTTATTTTCCCTACACCGATGCCTCTCATGCCGCAGCCCGGCGCGATGATATCCCCAATGATTGGGCCATTACCCCCGATCTTAGGTTCACCACCAACAGGCATTCCGACCTTTACCCCAACACCTGATTTGAGTGCGCCGCAGCCAAACAT
>DAOTTO010000239.1:0-9159 GCA_034437895.1 Anaerolineae bacterium
GTGAGGTATCCCGAAGTGCCTATATTTTCAGTCCTAACGTAGTGCGACTAAGGTCGCACTGAGTCGGGTAAGCATTAGGGCTTTTAAAAGCCCCCGCCTTTAGGCGTGGGGATGCTTACAAGTTTAGTTTAGCCATTCGTTTTTGGGATTTCGCTTAAAGTAGACTATCGAAAGTAATCTGAATAGATTTAACCACCAAGACACCAAGAACACCAAGAATTTGAACCTAAATCTCAGTGATTAATCGATTTCTGTTCTTTTTCGTATACTCCCTCTAATTTCTTATTTATCCGGCATCAATTCAACAATTAATCCATCGCTCCATTTATATTTGGCCTCCATCAGGGCGCTCACGGCATGGGCAAGGTCAGGTTCGGCAGCGGGATCAACAATTCGTCCCGTTCCGGGATAAGATTGTGTTTCCACGCGCAGTCGAACTTGAGGATTATTCATAATATTTTTGACCCAATGGGCTTTTTCACGATGTTCCGCCACGAGATAATAGCGCTCTTGATAAACCACAAACCAGATTTCGATTTCGTGCAGCCTGCCGGTTTTCCAGCCTTTTGTTGTCAGGTAAAGATACTGAGTCTCTTGCATCATAGCGAACCTCGCTTTATACGGGACTGATTCAAGCTTTCAGCCTTCAGCAGTCAGCAAAAGCAGCAGCAGCATTCGCAAACTAGGGCTGCTACCGCTGAAAAAATGGCCTTAGTGCAGATTTTTTAGGCAAAATTCACAAATCCGACTCATAAAAACCCCTTTTCTCGTTACATTTATCACTTTTAGATTTCACGCTCATCTTTTTATGCTATGCTCAAGTATGTAGTATTATCGCGGCATTATTGCTAAGAGTATAAACGATATTGGAATTTATGGACACCTATCCCCCTGACTCTTTAGTCCCCATCACTTTACAAGCGCTTGAGCATCCCGAAGAACTGCTCCATGCGATGCTGCAACTGCGACAGGAAGTCGTGCAAGAGGGACAAGCCCAATTCGAGGCATGGAAGCCCGTCATTCAACGGCGGAGTGCTTGCATCAGCGCTTTGAATCTGGCATATTATCTGGCGCTGCGGCGGCGCGATTTGCGTTCCCTGCAAGCCGCGCTCTCCGCTTGGGGCTTATCGTCGCTGGGGCGGATTGAACCGCACGTCCTGCCAAATTTGGATGCCGTCATCGCCACCTTGAGCGACATCAGCCGAGATCGCCATCATGCCGAAGGTGCGCCCCTGATGCCGGAAATTCCGCCGCGTCCCCGTTCGCGCCAATTCAATCGCGGCGATCACATGCTGGCACATCATACGGCGGAAGTGTTTGGTGGGCTGACGAATGGGCGGCGTGTGCGGATTATGGTGACGCTGCCGACGGAAGCGGCTGAAGATTATGGCCTCGTGCTGGAATTGATGAAGCGCGGGATGAACTGTGTGCGGATCAACTGCGCCCATGACAGTCCGGTTGAATGGGAAAAGATGGTCGCGCATGTTCACCGCGCTCAAAAAGAAACCGGGCAGATCTGCAAAATTGCGATGGATTTGGGCGGACCCAAGTCGCGCACGGCGGATCTCATCAAGCCTAAGCGCAAATTAATCTATAAAGACGATACCATTTTGCTGACGCGCAGTAAGCCGAAAAAATCTGACAAATATACCGCGCAAGCCCGCTGTACCTTGACGCAAGCGCTCGACCAAATTGCAGTCGGGGAACGGGTGTTTTTCGATGATGGCAAAATTGGCACGGTAGTAGAAAAGATTTTACCAGAAGGATTGGCGCTGCGTGTCGTCCGCGCCCGTGATGAAGGTGAAAAGTTCAAAAAAGACAAAGGCGTAAATTTCCCCGACACCGAATTGAACTTGAGTGCGCTGACCGCTAAAGATTTAAGCGATCTGGATTTTGTCGCGCTTCATGCCGATATGGTCAATTTCTCATTTGTGCAGGAAGTGGACGATATTCACCGCCTGCAAGCTGAACTGGCGATGCGGATGGAAGATCAGCGCAAGATCGCTATCATCGCCAAAATCGAGACTCCCCGCGCCATCCGCAACCTGCCGGATTTAATCGTCCATAGTACCGGAGCGCAGCCGTTTGGCGTGATGATTGCGCGTGGTGATCTGGCAGTGGAGATCGGTTGGGAGCGCATGGCGGAGATGCAGGAACAAATTCTCTGGATTTGTGAAGCGGCGCATGTCCCGGTCATCTGGGCGACGCAGGTGTTGGAAAATCTGGCGAAAGAAGGGCTGCCTTCACGGGCGGAGATCACCGACGCAGCGATGGCGCAACGGGCGGAATGTGTGATGCTCAACAAGGGGCCGTATATCGTGGATGCCGTCGAAATTCTGGATAATGTGCTGCGGCGGATGCAGGCGCATCAGTCCAAGAAGACACCGCAGCTTCGGGCGCTGAAGTCGTGGTGAAACTTATCCCGGCGGGATGGATTTTTGCAGCGCGGCTTTTATGTCGTCGAGTGTTTCAAACGGGCCGCGTGAATGATCGATCAGGCCGCTAATCAATTTCAGGTGATTGGCTTCCATCGCTTCACGCGCCTTATCGCGGTCTTTCAGCGGATAGAAATATTCGCGGGACTGCTGAATCCGCGCTTCGATGCGTTCACGGATTTTGGCGACGTTATCCACTTGGGTGATGATAATAAAGTCTTCGGGGCCGATATGCCCCACATAATCTTCAGCCGTGCCATATTCACGCACGGCATTCCGCACCATCAACGTGACAGCGCGTAGGACATCATCAGCGGCAACGAACCCATACATTTCACGAAAACGCCCTAGACTGTTGATCGAAAGCTGGAGCAACGCCCATTTTTCGGTGCTGAGAAGCAGATCGTTGAGCTTTTCGTCCACACCTTCGCCTTCGGGCAAATCCGTCACGGGATTAACGAGTGCTTGACGGTTCGAGCGGTTGATAGCATTGCGAACCCGCAGACGCAGTTCTTGAATATCAAACGGCTTGGTGATGTAATCCACCACGCCAAGTTCCAGCCCTTGCAGCTTATCGACGCGATCTCGTTTTTCCGTCAGGAAGATAATGGGTGTATCCTGTGTGCGGCGCTGGCTGCGAAGCTGGCGGCAGACTTCGTAGCCGTCAATATCGGGCAGACGAATATCCAGCACGATCAGATTCACATCATTATCGCGGCTGATCTGAAGCGCTTCTTCGCCCCATGCGGCGGTCAACACTTCATAATTCTGCACACGGAAATAAGCATTCAGCATTTCTGCTAGATCGAGATCATCCTCGACGATCAGAATTTGCGGTTTATCCACATCCATCCCTCTTCACGTAAGTTCTGAGTATTGATTACCGAGTGCTAAGTGAAAAATTCAAAGTCCGACTGACTCAGAACTCAGCACTCATAGCCCATCCCCTAAGATGACTGCCCAATCGGTGATTTATTAACTTTAAACACGCATGAGTCGCTTCCCGTTGCGCGGCAAGCGATTTCTTGCACATGATATTCGTAACCTGCCGATGCCCAGCTTAAGCCTTCTTGGATGATTCCCGCCAGCGCATGACACACCGGTTTATCGGCGCTGCGCCCCCAAGCCATCGGGCTTGTTTCTACAATAAAGTGATAGGCATCGCCCATATCGGTGATCGTCGAGCCTTGATCGCTAAAGCGGGTAAACACCGCCGCCAGCGCATCCAACCCCATCCGCTGACGTTTTTCCAATGGAAGCGACTGAAAGGCTGGGTCTGCCATGCCTGCCAATGCGCCGAAATTCTTCATACCCTGGCTGACGGAAGCCCGCCCGATTCGCAGCGCCATGCCGCGCCCGCCGCGTGTGCCGTACATATCTTCAAAAGCCTGATTCAGCGCCGCCATATACGCAAAATCAAATTGACGCGCTAGGGTGTCTGGCGGCAGGTGGTCGATGTAAGTTTCTAACCCGGCGAGGCTGAGGACAGCGCTCAAGCCGTGTTTGCCCATGACATCTTCCGTCGCCAGCAAGAACCAGCGCGCAATACGATTCGGATAATACAGGCCGCTCGGTTCAAGCACGGGGTCGGACTTTCTTCAAGTAGTTAGTTTACAGTTTAGAGTTTTTAGTTGATGTGGCTGTTTTTTGCCTTAACTAAAAACTAACAACTGACGGCTAAAAACTACTAAATAATTTGCGACAACGCCTCTACCGTGCGGTTCACGTCGAGGAAGATCAACCCCAGCTTGGCATCTTTACGCGCCAGCACGGTTAATACGGCTTCTTCTCCGACGGAAGTCAGGATGACATAGCCATTTTGGCCTTTGACCATGACCTGTTCCATGAGACCACGCCCCAGTTCGGACGAAATCCGTTCACCCAAGGACACCATCGCGGCGGACATCGCGCTAACGCGATCTTCTTCAATATTACTCGGCAGCGACGAGGCCATGCTCAGCCCGTCTACGCTGACGACTGCGGCAGCTTCGACATCTCCAGAACTGGCCTGCAGGTCGCGCAGTCGTTCAACCAGTTGTTCAGTGCGTGACTTAGCCAACGGTCATCTCTCCTATTGCGGAACGCAGCTCTAACGCGATAAAAGCGCTTATCTTACACTCACAGATTGTACACGATCTTTTGCGAGAACGCACATGCCAATATAGTTGAGGTCGGGGAGATTTTGGAAAGGGGAGGTTATCGAATAAAGGGCATAGTACGCTATGCCCCTACAAGGTTGTTTTTTACTGCCCGATCACTTCCAGCGCCGCCAGCGTCGGACGATTGACACTCGCCGCCGGAAAAGTGATATTCAGCGTCCCATCCGTTACCGTTACCGTGAATGTTTTCGTCACTGCCGCCAGATACCCAACATCTGCCGTGATGTCATAATTGGTTAACACCGTCGTGCCTTCAAGCTGCACATTGAACACGCGCTTGTTCACACCGGGGATACCGCGATTCGCGCCGCCGACCCAATAAAGCTCGGCGAAATGCAGCCGGACGGTATACGTCCCATTCGTGACGGGCAGCGCATAACTGAATCCCAGCGTATCCGCGCTGGTGCTGCGTTCTGTGGTGTAAAGACCGTCATCCGTCGTATTCGCAATCGGGTTAGGCAAATTACTGACCACGCCGCCCGTGAAATACGCATCTGCCGCCCAACTCACGCCGCTGAACGTGCCACCGCTGCCGCCTGCATCAATCCGATACAAGACTGTCGCGGGAACGGGCGTAGGAGTCGCCGTCGCGCTGCCGCCAGTGACCACCGAAAACTGCACCGTCAGCGCCGCACCTGCTGTGCCGCTGGCGTTATCCGCTGAATACGGTGTTGCACTGAGCGTGTGCGTCCCCAAAGAAAGCACCCAAGGGTCATACAACCCGCCATTATTGGGGCCGGGCGCATACGGCGGACCGTTCTCCGTGCGATAATTGGCATTTCCATCAAAACCGAAGCGCACACTTTCCACCTGACCGCTGACGTTGGCGCGGACGTTGACACGCGGATACACGCTCAAATCCAGCACATAGCCGTCGCTGAGGTTGATGATGTCCGCATCGGTATCGGCGTTCACCAGCGTGAGCGACGAAACCGCCCGTCCGCCGGGCGTAGGTGTGCGAGTCGGCGTGGGGGTTGGGGTGCGCGTCGCCGTCGGCCCACCGGGAGTGGGTGTGCGAGTAGGGGTCGCTGGCACAGCAGTTGGCGCAATACATGGGGGTGTTCCATAGCTCGTACAAGATTGATTGACAGATGTGTCTCCATAACTTGCTGTAAATCGACCATTAACTACTGGATCATCCGTTAAGATCGCCCCATTAGCTCTGATAGAGTCTATTACAGGGACAACTCGAAAAACCAAGCCTTGTGGGGGATACTCTAAGTAATAGTTACCATCTCCCGAACCCATCCCAACAGGATTTCCATAAGTATCAAGGATTGTAGATACTAATACGCTCATAGGTATTAATATTTGCGTTGCTATGTTATTTGTAAATCTAACCGATACTTCGCCTCCAAACATAAATGGTGTAGAACTGTTAGGAACCCAATAATAAGTTCCATTGGCCTCGTTGTTCGAAGCCTGACCAGAATAAACTCTGTACTGAATATTCATAGAAGCTAGTAGGCTTCTAACCTCTGCTTGTGTTGTGAGTCCAGGCTGAATACCTAAAAAACAAGCTCGCTGACAATTGGGGCTAGTCAATAGATCGTGTAACTGCTGACTCTCTGAAGTCTGTGCAGACAATTTATTGAATGATAGTAACATTAGAATTAGTAAGATCAACTTTGTAAATCTCATCATGCTTCTCCTTAGCAACTTGTTTATGGACACTGTAGGTCGATGCCATTGGCGAAAGTGGCTCCATCTTGAAGAAGAGGCCACAACCAAAGTGGATCAATAAGTTCTACGAGGCCATATGCTGTCTGGTTAAAGAACTCAAAATAGATTTGGTATAGGTCAACACCTGCAGCAATTGGATCAAGACCAAACTCGCGGGTTCTTGGGTCAATCTGTGCAAAGCTAGTTGCGATTGGAGTAGGTAAAGAATTGCGTACTATGCCCCCAACTGCACCTGAAATATAATATGCACTTATATCAAGGTGAGGATTAGCAGCGGGAGTCAGCAACTCTAGGCCTGTGGCACCTGATAGCCCAAGCTGTCCATTGGCAGGAACAGTTGGATAGATGGATGGTGTCCATCCAGAAATGCTTACCGAATTCAGATGTGCATAACCAATCCAAAGCCACCCTACATTAGCATTGATAAGGTATACGATATTGGCATTGGCGCTGTTTTGACTTAACTGAGCTACCAGTGATTGCTTAACATTTGGATGTAATGATGCGATGCGAATGCGTATCACGACAAAATTGCCGAGGTTTTGGTTATCACCTTGTCCAGATGCGAGATCAACGATCATCACCTCAGCCGGTGCCGATGAAATCGCAGGGAAGTTAGCCCCACCACCAGGTCTATTCACATCACGCGAACACAGTGGTTGTACGCTTGTTGGGTTTGGTGTTGGCGTACCTGGACCTGCATAGGCGCGATCAACAAAGTCAGGATCGCTTAGACGAGATTGAGGGGTAGTAGTGAGAGGTAACGGAAAAACAGTCGCTAATTGCTGCCAAGTCGCAAGAGCAGGTGGTGTATTGGTAGAAAAATCAACCTGACCCAATACAAGAACTTTCCATGCGCTGAGTTCGTCGCCGGGAGAAAATTGAATCGAGAGTGAATGTTGATTGCTGCCGTCGCTGTTCATCATGTAAGCAGTAGCGAAGGCACGTAGGTAGAAAATGCGCGTACCATCTGGGGACAAAGAAGGATTTGACTCAGTATCGTTCGCTGTATTGGTCAGATTGGTCTGGTTTGTGCTGTCGATGTTCGTACGGAAAATATCGTATGATGTGGATCCAAATTTGTGAAAGACTAACTGTGTGTTCGTAGCCCATATTGGGTTGAGTAACCCATTGGTAGAAGTGACTTCGTTAGAACCTGAACCCGTCGGACTAGCGACATATACCCTGCGGTCTGGCCCACTAGGATTGCTCACACTGTACAAAATTTTGGTGCCATCAAATGACCAACTGTGAAAGATGGGTGTTGTGGTTACGCTCGTAATCGGATGAATATTGCTGCCATCGCCGTTCATCACGTAAAGTTGTAAACTGCCACTACGATTAGAGGTGAAGGCAATTTGTGTCCCACTTGGCGACCAATAAGCGGCGTAGTTCGTAGACCCGCTTGTTAAAGCGATCACATTCGTGCCATTGCTATTCATCACATAAATATTCGCCGGAGAGCCAGCCTCGTAAAGAATTTTTGTACCATCGGCCGACCACTGTGGATTACGTTTAGCGACATTTCCCGTCGTGACAGGATGTACATTACTCCCGTCGCTATTCATGACGAAGATATTTATACCGGGGTTAGTTGAAGGGGAACGGTCTGAGGTAAAGGCAATGAACTGCCCATTGGGTGAGACAGCAGGCTCACGATTGTTTCCGTCCCCTGTAACAGCTCCTCCAGCGGTAAATCCTGTAATACCGCGTAAGTTTGTACCATCCGGGTTCGCAAGGTAAATATCCCACTTAAACTGGTATTGATTAAGTGGAGTCTTCTTTGTGAAGATTAATTGCTCTTGGGAGGTAGCTAATGTGGTGTAATACTCTGGCGAAGAAAATTGGCTTACACTGTCTTGCTGGGGTGATGCAATCTCCCCTGTCTCGCCATTTGCCCAGATATTTACGTTGTCTAACAGATAGCCACTCGCCAAATTTACTTCGCCTGACATAGAAACAAGGCCGGCAGGAAGCGGCATACTATCGGTGAAAACAATCGCTTCTGTGCCATCAATAGCGACTCGGATTTCCTGACCCACAATCGAAGCACGAAGAGTATGCCAACTATCAAGGTAAGAGGTGTTTAATGAGCTAGATTGAATCAGGAAACCGCTGCGATAAAGCTCAATCTCGCCTGTTGATCTAACAACCACAGCGTAAGTACCAGATTCGTTTTCTCGAAAGTTCAGTTGAAACAGACCGTAATCAATGTAAAAGCTCAGTTCAACGACCATATCGGAGAGTAAGCCGATGCCATTAAATAAAGGCATAATACTTACATCATTGTAGGAAGCCAAAACATTGTTATTTTGAAAAGGCATAACTGAGGATGCCCATCCCAAAACCCAGTTATCCTCTGGATAAAAATCGTCAAAATTATCTGAAAATACCAGTGGTAACGTAATTGGAGTAGCAGTTGAGGAAGATGTTACTTCTATTGTGGGAATTGGGGTTTCGGTTAATGTCGCCGTCGGCGTGACGGTTGCTGTCGTTTCGGCGGTGGATTCGGGCGTGAAGGTGGGCAGCAGCGTTGGCGTTTCGGTCAACGTCGGAAATAAAGTTGGCGTTTCGGTCAACGTCGGGAATAAAGTCGGCGTTTCGGTGAATGTGGGCGTGAGGGTGGGTGCTTCGGTGGGGAGGGGCAGCGGTGTTGGGGTTTCGGTGAAAGTCGGGATGGGTGTAGGTGGGATGGGTTCGGGCGTGGTCTCTTGGGCGAGAGTCGGCGCGAGGAGCAGTAACAGCGCGATGCTAACTATTACCCCCCCCCCCATAATTTTCTTGTAAATAAACGTCATGCGATGGCTCCTGTTGTGATGGTGAGTTTGCTACGGGGCAGTGTACAACATTTTTAGGGATGCGAGGTTAAGTTCGGTTTAAGG
>DAOTTO010000240.1:0-14654 GCA_034437895.1 Anaerolineae bacterium
GCCGCCCACATTTGCAGCAGACCATCGCTAAAACCGAACTCGAAAATCCCGCCTGTGATGGTTGGGTAAGCCGTCTCGTAACCCAGATCGAGATGCTTCCACGCCTGTTCACCGCCAGAAGTATATTCCATCATCTTGAGCGTCTTGGGATACTTGGTCGAATATTCCGCGCTGAAATGCGTACCGACGACGCGCAGATACCACGTATTTGTCTCGCCGGGGGCGATGCGATAGGTTTGCAGATAAAGTGGAAACTGTTGATCGCCCGTGTTCACTTCGCAAGCCAGCGTCGCGTTATCCCATGTTTCGCACGGCACGAGGTTCCCACTGGCATCGGGGCGTTGCGTGACAATGTTGCTCAACAGTGCGCGGACATTTTTGGGCATCCATCCCGCCCGAATCGGGACGTGCAGCGCGTGCATTCCCAGATCGCCCATGCAGCCATATTCGCCATTCATGGCGACCATACGCTTCCAGTTGATTTTCTTGTTAGGATCGAGGTCGCTGCTGTGGAGTAAACCGCACGACGCTTCGATAATCTGCCCGAAGCGATTTTCGTTGATGTAGCGGATGATGCGCTGCGCCGCCGGGAAAAACGGAAATTCCGACGAACACGCCACGATCACATCAGGATGTTGGGCGATCACCTCTAAAATCTGTTCATTGGCGGCGAGGTCGATGCCGAAGGGCTTCTCGCCGAGCAGATGTTTTCCGGCGCGGAGGATGTCTGCATACACTTGAGCGTGGAGGTTATGCGGTACGGCGCAGTAGATCGCGTCAATGTCTGGACTGTTGAGCAGATCATGATAATCCGCCGTGCGGACTTTGATCGTGTCGAAATTCGAGTCCCACCAGTCGAACAGCGCCGGATTGGTATCGCAAATCCCGGTTACGCGGGGGACAAAATCCAGATTGAGCAGATGGCACCACCGCGCCGCCGCGCTGCCGAACTCGCGCCCCATCAGGCCGAGTCCGATAATGCCAAATCGAAGTTCTTTTTTATTTACAGTCATAGTGTCCCTAAAATTAAGTTTGATGAGCAAATTTAAATGCTTGGATGAGATACCGGATTATACCCGATACCCACCCAACTCTGCCTGTCTTTTGCTAAAAGTGCGATCCAACTCGCCTAATTTTGAGTATTCTTTGTGACCTCACAAAAATGAAAAGCAGCTATAATTTATCTGATAGTTCTCAAAAAATAGCATTATATGAGGTGTCCCAATGGATGAATCTGCAAATAACGATATATCCTTACCAGCGCAAACGCCTTTTGAACGCATTAAATTAATTGATCCCGATGATAATGAATTTTGGTCAGCACGCGATTTAATGCCTACGCTGGAATATGCAAGTTGGCAAAAATTCAAAGGTGTTTTACTCAAAGCCCAAATCGCCTGCGAAAATAGTGGTTATGATCCCGCTGAACATTTTATCCAAGCGGTTAAAATGATCGCCATTGGTAACGATGCAAAACGCGAAGTCGAAGACATGCACTTATCGCGTTATGCGTGTTATCTGATCGTTCAAAATGCCGATCCTTCAAAAGAAGTTGTCGCCCTCGGACAGACTTATTTTGCCGTTCAAACCCGCCGTCAGGAACTCACTGACAAAAAAGCTATGGCGGAACTCACCGAAGAGCAGCGGCGATTACTGCTGCGCCAACGTGTTAAACATCAAAATACAGACTTAGCATCTGCGGCTAAAAGTGCCGGAGTCATTACCACCCAAGATTTTGCAGTTTTTCAGAATCACGGCTACAAAGGACTCTACAACGGCTTAACCGCAGACGATATTCGCCGCAAAAAGCAGCTTAAGAAAAGTCAACACATTCTCGACCACATGGGCGCTACGGAACTGGCCGCCAATCTCTTCCGCAGCACCCAAGCTGAAGACAAGTTGCGGCGCGATAATATTCAAGGGAAAGACACTGCAAATCAAGTCCACTACGAAGCGGGGATCGTTGTTCGCCGTGCGATTGCTGAACTGGGTGGAACAATGCCCGAAAATTTGCCCACTGTGGAAAGCATCAAGAAATTAGAACGCGCCGAGAAAAAGCGACTCACCACTTCCAAAACTAAAGCCAAAAAAGAATAAATGCTTTTGAGTCTCATTCCCCCTATACGGTTCGTTTGTCCGCTTGAATGACCATTTTGACAGCTTCGACAAAATGGTCACGCTGCGACTCTTAGCGTTCTTCGCGCCTCAGTAGACCCATGAAAGTCGTTTACTTTTTAACCACCAAGTCACCAAGATCACCAAGAAATTTCCTCATAAACATCTTGGTGTCCTCCGTGTCGTCGCTGCGCTTAGGTGGTTCCAATTTTTGGATTACTTTCGTCGATTCACTTCTACGGCGAATCTTTATCTGCCCATCCAAGCGGTTAAAATGGTTGCTTAAAAGTCCTGTTCCCATTCCACATCGCCTGTATAGCCACACTGACCGACACACGGTGAATTTACAACGGGCAGAAAATATTTATCCCCATCTTCTTCTGATGCTTTTTTGGCGCAATCTGCACAGAACCAGTTCGGTTCGTCGTAGTAGCAATCTGAACAAATATGGGTGGCTGGCTTTTGTTTACAGATTTCGCATGTGATAGCAGGTGCTTCACTGCGTGACATGATGAAGATGTCTTTGGTATGCGGAACCCCGATATGTTCCGCCATAACTTTTAGCGTGAGGTCTGTCGTCGTACCAAAGTCATATTCATGATGGAAAGTATCCCCCGGTTTTACAGCCTTACTCAAGGCGAAATTCATACTTTTTTCTTCAAAGCGGGCGGCGAAGCCAAAGTAGCCGAAATCAGCATCGTCGTTGGGCATAACCGAGTAATGGATATTGCCGACGATGAATTGGCTAAGATGTCCACAGCATTCCAGCCACATATCGCGCAAAAACTGATCAAGTGTTCCCAATTTTGCGCTCGCTGGCATTTCGAGGTGCATCCAGTACATATTGGCATAGGTTCCCAATATGGCAAGGTGATAAAGCGGAACGGGCTTACCTTTACTGCCCACTGCGACTTCCTCATTTTTGGCCTGTCGTGCCTTACACGACGTTAAATGACGACTGATGCCCGCTTTAGCAAATTCCTTACCGCAGAAAATACACTTTCCGACTGACTTTAGTTTTTCTCGCTCGTCACTCATGAGTTATTCCTCGCGCATTACACTTTTTCTTTGCGAATCTTAGCGTCCTTCGCGCCTTTGCGTCAAATCCTCTAATTGATGTAATTCAGCGCGTTTTCTACTGTCGCGCCTTCATGGACGATTGCCATCAGCGCGCGTGTCATACCCGCCGGATTCTTGTGCTGGATGACGTTGCGCCCGTAGACGATGCCCTTCGCCCCTTGCTGCATCAGGTCATGTGTGCGCTGGAGGATTTCAACATCCGGCACTTTACCGCCGCCACGCACCAAAACGGGCTTGCCTGCCGCCACTTGAATCACCTGATGATACTGGCTTACATCGTCGCAGGGATCGGCTTTGATGATGTCCGCGCCGAGTTCAATCGCCTGACGGACAAGCGGCAAAATCTTGTCAATGTCGCCATCGACCATATAGCCGCCTGCGCTGGCGTTGTCTTTCATCACCAGCGGCTCGATCATCAACGGCATCCCGTAACGCTCACATTCCGGCTTGAGCGCACAGATATTATCCACACACTGCTTATGGACTTCCGGCTGATTCGCCAGATTAAAAAGATTACACACGACGCACGACGCATCCAGCCGCAGCGCCTGCTCAACGGCGTTGGCGATCATGCCGCTGAAGAGATAACTCGGCAGCGTTTTGCCGTAAATATTGGCGATGTCGGTGCGTAGGACGAGCGCGGGTTTGGCCTTGCCGGGAATATTTTGCAAAATTCCGGCTTGCCCGATGCTGAGTTGGATCGCGTCCGGGTCGGCTTCCACCAGCGTAGCGACGACTTTGTGCATATCTTCGATGTCGGTTAAAAAGCTGCGCTCGCCAAAAAAGCCATGATCGACGGCGACATCAAAACATTTGCCGTCCGGCGCGAACAAGCGATTCATACGTGGGGTGATGGACATAGTGGGTTATTTTCTCCTAGGATGAATAATAAAAATATGTGAGGCGGGACATTTTGCCCTTACACGTTCACATAATCTTTGAGATGACAATTGTCGATGAGCGCACCCGTTTGTTTGAGCGCTTCAATTTTTTCTTTGCTTTCACCAACTGCTGCCTTACCATCTAAAACCTTAAGTTCGCAGATAAATTCTTTTTGTTCGCCGGGTTGCAGAAAGCTCAAGCGACTATTTTTACGTGCCGCGTTCTGGCCGTTTGGGATGCAGTTGCCGGGTTCGATACCGCACACATAAATGCCCTGACGGGTATTTTTCCACTGCGTTAAATAGGGAAGTTCATCGGTGTGCCATGTGAATTGCAGGCCGAAATCATCTTGGAGCAGCGCAGCATAAGACACATTAGACCCAAACTCGTTGGTTTGTGCTTGAACATGATGGAAAAAAACCTGTTCAGGATACCCCGGCGCGGGATGGGCATATTTCACCCATGTGCCTAAGCCCATCCGTGCCGCATCATCACGCGGATAAACTGTTCCGGTGGCGGCAAGGCGCGTTCCTTCCTGAATCAATGGGAAACCGAGATTGATGTGATAGAGAAACATGAGTGGCTGCGGCATATCACTCATATTCCGCACAACGGTTGAAATATGCAGAGTAGGTTGATTCAGCGCCATCCTAAACGTGCGCTCAATCGCAAACTGCTCCCCAAATAAACGGGCTTCCGCCAGTTTGCCCCGTAGTTCATAGGTATACAACTGGTTATCATGCCATGTGCCGAAGCTGGTTACACTTTCCGTCCGCAAGCGCGTGTAATTACCGTGAATGTCGCGCTGTTCGCCCGTCACATCATCAACTTCGGGCGGGCCGACATGCGACAGGCCGCAGGTCGTCAGCAGGCCGCCGTTAAATTGGCGCAGCCACGACTGTCCATAATCGGGCGTATGCGGCGATCCCTGACTGATCCACGTCAGCGGAATGCCTTTGTAGTGCGCCGTCCAGATGTCCATGCCGCGATCTGGCAGGACAGTAAAGTGCAGCCCAGAAGCGTTATAACAATCGATGATTCGCATTCCATTAGGGAGCGTTGATTGCCGCGCATCAATAAACTGCCGCATATCGACGCTGTGGTTTTCAAGTTCTGCGCGTGTCCATTGGGTTGGGTCGATCATGAAAAGCCTTTAGCTGATAGCAAAAAAAGATCAAACGCAAAAGTAAGATCAGTTATAAATTTTCACGCATAAATTTAAGCACCTCATCGCGGTGACGTGCGCCTGCCATCGGCCCCTGCGCGGTGACGGCTAACGCACCACAAGCATTGGCAAAACGGGCTGCTTCCGCCGGAGAATCGCCTTCCAACCAGCGTGCCAGAAAACCCGCGTCAAAACAGTCACCTGCACCAGTTGGGTCAATTTCATGAACCACGAAACCCTCCACTGGGGCAGGGATCAACGCGCTGTGCAAATCGCCCGCGTAATATTTATAAACCGTGCAGCCTTTTGCCCCTTGCGTGAGAATGACAATCCGATGACGGTTATCCGCAAACAATTGCATCAAGCCTAATGTTAGATCAGGCTCGCCCGTGAGCAGGAGCAGTTCCTCCTCGGTGGGCATAAAGACATCCGCCGCCTGAACAAACGGCGCAAAAGCTTCTCGTGCGCGTTCCGATGACATCAACTGCGGACGTAAATTCGGGTCGAAACTGATTTTTGCGCCGTGTTTTTGCGCCAGTTCGAGCGCACGTAAGCCCATCTTAAGCGCGTCGTCGTGCATGGAGAGTGTAGAACCCATGATGTGCAGGCACTTCAGCCCTTCAAACAGCGATTCGTCCAGCAAATCCGCATGAAGCTGTCCGGCGGCGGCATGACGCGCATGAAAGACAAAATCGCGTGAGCCATCCGCGTTATAAGCCACGAATGCCACGCCCGTCGTATGATCGGGCAAAATGTGCATCCCACGTGTGTCTACGCTATCCGTTTTAAGCTGGTCGAGCAGACATTTGCCAAAGGCATCTTCTCCCACTGCGCCAATCGCGCCGACTTTCGCGCCAAGCCGCGCCGCTTGCACAGCGAAAATGAAGGGTGCGCCGCTGGGATATGGACCCGTAAATGTGCCGGGACGATCCAGCGGTTGATCGATTCCTTTCCGCATGACTTCGACCAGAGCTTCGCCAAATGTGAGAATATCTAAGGTCATTTTAGATAATCTTATACCGTGGCTTCCATTCCGCCGACGATATGTTTAACGAGCAGATCAACCGTCGCATCGGCACGCGGCACATTCGCCACCACGCGCCCACGACGCATCACGATCATCCGATCTGCCACATCCATCACGTCCTGCATGGTGTGCGAGATAATAATGACGGGAATACCTTCGCTCCGCAGCGACTTCACCAGCCCCAACACCTTACGCTGTTCCGGCACACCAAGCGCCGCTGTTGGCTCATCCATAATCATCATCTGCGCGTTCCAATATACTGCCCGTGCTATCGCCACCGCTTGACGCTGCCCGCCTGATAGTTTTTCAATCTGCGCTTGGAAGTTCGGCAGTTTGATGTCCAGTGTTTCCAATACCTTGCGTGCCTCATCCAACATCTGCTTCTCATTGAGAGTCTTGAACAAGCCGCCGAAATAGCTTTTACGTATCTCGCGTCCTAAAAAAATGTTTGCACTCACGTTTAAATTATCAGCAAGCGCTAAGTCCTGATAAATCGTCTCGATGCCCACCTTACGCGCATCAATCGGACGCGAAAAATTGACGCGCTGCCCCTTGAAGCTAATCTCGCCCTCGTCGGGGTGATATACGCCAGACACACATTTGATGAGCGTTGATTTGCCCGCACCGTTATCGCCTAACAGTCCCACCACCTCACCGGGATAAATATCCAGATTAACGTGATTCACTGCTGTTAAGCCGCCGAAACGCTTAACGATGTTGCGTAAAGACAGAATCGGTTCACTTGTCATCGAAATTAGCGCGAGATACCCCTGCCTTCAGGCATGGGTCGAACCAGAGGTTCGCGGTAAGCGCTGTCTCCTTTCAACACCATTGGACGATAATCCCCGAAGGGAAAGGAAAATTTGCAGTTACCCGCTGGCTCTCCTCTTAAAGCCTTCTCCGCTTGCGCGGGTTACGTCTTCCTCGACAAGGTTAGTAGTCGGTACTTTCCTCTATCCTGCACTGGCTTCGTACCCCGTAGGCCTGTTTAACAGGGAGGTTCTAGAGCTTGGGGCTGGAACGTCACCCCAAGGTAGGTCGTTGAACGCTTGCCACTAACGTAGCCCGATAGGGATTGCTCCCCTTGGCTGAGTCTGGTCAGCGCCGGACTTGCATTGCTACAAGTCCCTAGCTTTAGCTATGGGGTCGCTGACCTTTAAGTCTCTAGTCTATAGCTTTTCGATAAATAATGAGGGTATGAGTGACGAGCCAAAAAAATATCCTAAGAAATTATTACTTTTCTCTTCAACATTGCGCTTTTTGATACTCAGAACTTAATGCCCTTCGCCACGCCCGATCAGCAAATCCCGTGATTGGTCGATCAGCACCGCCAAAATTACCACCACACCCACAACGATGAACTGCCAAAATGGATCGGTGTTAAGCATAATCAGCCCGGTTTGCAGCACAGCTACAATCAGTGCGCCAATGACACTGCCGATGATCGTCCCTGACCCGCCGAACAAACTTACGCCGCCGATAATCACTGCTGCGATAGATGCTAATAAGAGCGGTTCACCCGCACGAGCGTCGCCCCCAGAAAACCGTGCTGTATGCAGCGCCCCCGCCAGTCCTGCCGTCATCGCCGACATGGTGTACAACAAAATTGTATGGCGGTCAACTGGAATACCTGCACGCAAAGATGCCTCTTTGTTGCCGCCAATTGCATACGTATGCCGCCCGAAGCGTGTCTTGTGCAACACAAACATCGCTATTGCTACAACAATGGCAGTGATCACCACCGGCCATGTAAATATCCGGTCAAGGCTGCGTAGCTCTTCCCGTGCAAGTTCAGGTCGCTGCAAGAAATAAAGCCCTGCATGTGTGCCGCCTCTCACCAGATAGAACAGCGACTCATTACCCAGTGTCCCTAGCGCCTGCGGCAATCCGCCGATGGTCATTCCGCCGCCCACCAACAAGGCTACGCCGCGAGCGATGAAAGACATACCCAACGTCACGATGAATGATGGCACTTTTAGCTTGGCAATAATTAGCCCATTGATCACGCCGAAAATCGCGCCGACCAAAACCCCTGATGACAGCGCAATCACTATCGCCAAATTAACATCCATGCCCGATGCAGCCAAATCGCGTACCACTAGCGCCGTCACCACCGATGACAACCCCATCACCCACCCGACGGACAGGTCAATACCCGACGAGATAATGACGAATGTCTGCCCCAAGCCCATCAGCAGTACAGGTGTAATCGCCACGAGAATGTTCATTGACGTACGAACCGTCAAAAAGTTGACACCGCCCTCACTCGTCACCAGCACTGAAATCGTAAAAAAGGTAATCAGTGTTAGCAAGAAAGCCCACGCCCATACGCGGCTTAAGGTCAGGATTATTTGGCTCTGCCATGATATTTTGGGGATGTCGCTTTCCGCCCCACTCTCTACAGCCATGTAATCAAAAATCTCCTACAAACTCTTAAATTTACAAACTTATTGAACACGTCCGATTTTGTTTTCCTCTAGCGAGACAGTGAAATCCCTGGCAGATATTTAGAAGCCAATCGAGAATTCTCCCGCTGATGATGGTTTTAAACCATAAGCCGAATTTGAGGACCGCACTAAAGACGGACTTTTTAACTTAGCATCGGGAACAAAAACGGATGCGGTTTAGGCGGATAGCCACTTAAGTAACCATAGGTTTATTTTTGTAAGGGCGAAGCACCTTCGCCCTTACGCTATATTTATCTGCAATTACTTATACTTAGAAACAAGAGGACACGGCATGTTGTGTCTCTGCTTGATTCCTAACTTAGTTTCCTACTTCATAAATGAATTGCGCGACTTCGGGATCGTCGATATTCTCGGCAGTGATAACTGCGTAGCCTGTCGGGACGCGGGCTGGTAAGCTGGTCACGCCGCCGTTGTGAGCAATGGCAAACTGAACTGCCAGATAGCCCATGTCAAACGGCTTCTGTGCGATCATCATGCTCACTACGCCTGCACGAAGCTGTTCGGCAGCGAAAGAGGTCGCGTCAAAAGCGATCACGTTGACTGCGCCGGTCAAGCCTGCATTCTGCACTGCGATACCTGCGCCGTTTGCACTAAACACATTGGTGCCGAAGATGCCTACCAGAGCATCACCTTCGCGCTCCAACACTGCCCCTGTCTGCTGCACGGCAACCGTCTCATCGTCACCGTTATAGTCCACACCGACAATCGTCATATTTGGGAACTCCGCGATACCTTCGCGGAAACCCTCTTCACGTTGATCTGTTGTGCTGATACCGGGATTCACGTTTTGAACATACACATCGCCTGTTTCGCCCACGATTGCTGCCAGCGCCCGTGCTGCGATACGTCCACCTTCAGTGTTATCCGAGCCGATATAGCTCAACGGGAATGTCACGGGACCATTTGCATAGTCGCCGTCACCGATGAACGTGTCTACCGAGATAATTTCGATACCTGCGTCATAAGCTGCTTGCAGCGGCGCAACCATCTGCTCTTTATCCGTCGCGGCAATGATGAGATAGTCGATGTCGCCACGTGCGACCATCGCATCAAGGATTGGCGTTTGGGTGGTTGGATTGAAGCTCTCCGGGATTTGCGCGACGAGTTCAATATTGAGCGAGGAATCCGCTATGGCTTGCTCCACGCCAATCTGCATTAACTGGTAAAAGGGGTCTACCACACCAGGTAGAAAGCCAATGGTGATGGTATCGTCGTCCTGCGCCGTAACGACGGGGACGAGCGACAAAACCAATAGGGCGAGGACCGCTAGAATGATCAATCTTTTAGACATTACTTGAACTCCTTGTTGTTAGTCAATAATCTATGTTTGGCCTAAAGACACTATTCCACTGTTGTTCTGCTGGTTTACTTTATATTGTCATTATGCTCCTTTCACTAAGCGAAAGATGGTTTATATCACTCCCATGGGGGATGTCCTTATTGAGGGAACGCCCATGCGACAGGATTTTTATAAGGTCAGTGTTACACCGACTCGCGCATCATCAGTTCAATTGGCAGCACAACCCATTCCGGGGTGAACTGCTCCCCCGCCTCAATTTGTTTGAGCAGCAGACGCATGGCCTGTTCGCCGATTAAAAAGGCAGGCTGGGCGATGGTCGAAATTGTCGGATCTGTGAGATCAAATAAATCAAGATGGTCGAAGACGATCAACGCTAGGTCTTCGGGAATACGCAGTTCAAGCTGCCTAATCACCGTTAAAATCCCCAAGCCAATTTGATTATTCAAGGCCAGCGCCGCCGTAAAACGCGGACTTGGTTGAAATTCTTGTAAGCATTTTTCCGCTGCATCTTGCAACGTCATGCCATCACATTCGATGATGAGTGAGGGGTCGAGCGATAAGCCCGCTTCAGCCATCGCACGTTCATATCCGGCTAAGCGCTGCAACATGGTAGTGATGTTGCGCTTCCATCGGAACAAGGCGATACGTTTATGACCTTTTTCAATCAATAAGCGCGTGGCTTGATACGTGCCGCCTTCGTTATCTGCCAATACATAGGACATGCCGCCACAATCTAAGTGACGATCAATTTGAATCAACGGCACCCGTAGCGCGAGATCACAAATATAGTCTTGATTTTGACCAGTGGGGCTAAAGATGATGCCATCAACGCGCTTGTCTTGGAGCAGTTCCAAGAATTGGCGTTCACGTTGTTCACTCTCATTGGTGTTACAGAGGATAAGGCTGTAGCCGTGCCGGATGGCTTCTTCTTCCGCCCCGCGCACAACCGCACTGTAAAAAGGGTTTGAAATATCGTTGAGCAGCAAGCCGATGGTAAAAGTAATCCGCGTTTTCAGGCTGCGGGCAATATGACTAGGGCGATAGTTGAGGGATTCAATCGCTTGTTCAACCGCTTTACGCTTTTCGTCGCTGACGATAGCGCTGCCATTCAGCACCCGCGAAACGGTGCTGGCAGAGGTGCCTGCAAATTGCGAAATATCTTGAATTGTTACTTTTTTAACCACTATTTGGACTCTATAAAATAAAACAGTGTTTTTTAGAAGTTACGCAGTTCAGAGTAGTTAGTTTTTAGTTAAATCGAATTAAGGGAAACTCTTTGTCCCTAATAAGCCTTATCAAGGACTATCTACTAACAACTTTTACCAAAAACTTGATCAACCGCGTAAATCCTATGTTTATGAAATCGATTTCATGATACCCATCTTTTTATTTTTCGTCAAATAAGAAAAATCAGCGGCGAAGGTTCAAAATACATGACCTCATTTGGGAATTCTGGCACAAATGAAAGCATTTGTTAGAATGGCTGGCTATTAGCGAAAGGAACGGCTCGATGAAAACATTGATGATTGTCAGCGGCGGGGATGCACCCGGAATCAATACCACTATCGCGCATTTTATTGCCTCAGCGACGGCGCAAGGCGATCAAGTGATGGGCGCAATGGGCGGTCTACCGGGCTTAACTGAACGCGAGAGTGAAATTGCGCCTTTGACGATTGATGCGCTGATGCCTTGGATGGGACGTGCGGGAAGCTATTTACGGTCAAGCCGTGACCCCGTACTCAGCCAGACGGATGCGGAATCGCGCTTTAGGACGCTGCGCCAAGCGCATCAAATCGACAACATCGTGTTGTTCGGCGGCAACGGCTCACTGCGCCATATCCCCCCACTTTTTAACAACTGGGGAATCCCTTATGTCGGAATCCCCACGACGATTGATAATGATGTCCCCGGTACTGAAGAAACACTCGGCTTCGATTCGGCCTGCAACTATGCCTATCACAGCATTGATGGCGCATTACTGACGGCTCATGCCCTGCGTGGACGTATGTTTATGATAGAAACGCTGGGCGGCAATACAGGCTTTATCGCCTTAGCTGTGGCGGCGGGTGCAGGGGCGCATGTCGCCCTCATGCCGGAATTTGCCTATGAGGAAAATTGGCTGGCGGCGCGGCTGCTTTCCGCCGTAGAAGTGAGTGGATACGCGCTCATGGTGCTTTCGGAAGGCACCCCCGGCGCACGGACGCTGGCGGATGATCTGCCGAAATTAACCGGAATCAGGATGCGCGATATTCGGCTCGGTCATGCACAGCGCGGCGCGAGTCCGTCGCATCGAGATCGTGTACTTGCATCACAAATGGCGCGGTCAGCTTATACCGCATTACGCGAAGGCATACTCTCCGGTGTGACGGTTGTGCGCGGCGGAAAGATGACCATTCATGAGGGGCTCCTGCCGGATGTACCTGTTTTGCCAGATCGCGCCTTATATGATCGGATTAACGGGCTGGTTTAACCCGCCTTTATCCCTCTTCATCGAGAAAAACTTAGGCGGGTTCACGCTTGCTGTTTGATCGCCAAGGCCGCCTTATTTCCCCTTCGCCAGCAGCGGACGCTCGGTAATCAGATCAATCCCCAACGCTTTGGATGTCGCCTGTGCCTGCTTACTGATGAGTTTTGCCGCATCATGGACGATCTTCATCGCTTGCGGCATCTCGACAGTTTCCGCATCGCCAAGCTGAATCGTGGCGACTTGTTCGGCGATGTCGGTATAAGTTAAGGCCAAACGCCCAAAATGATCGCGGAGATTTTGCTTCTGCGTTAGGTTAAGATCGCCGCGTAATTGGGCTTTCGTGCGCTTCCATAGACCGATATAAAGCTTTTCGGTACTTTGGCTAAACAGCGATTGTGGCGCATTGGCAACCGCGTTTTTCAGTGCTTCGGTGAACTGTTTGCGCGTGATAATCCCATGAATGCGCGTTTGAATCCATTCTTCAGACTTCCCATCTCTGCGCCATTTATCCATCCCGGCATGAATGAGCGTTTCGGCATCATCTGTGGTTATGGATGGCACTTCAACTTCAAACACTAAGGCTGTTTCTTCTTGTGCGATGCGTTGTTCATCTACAAATGCGCCTGCTGCTGCAAGAAACTCATGAATTTAGGACTTTTGCTCACGCATTTACCCCACCCCTAAATCCCCTCCCCATTGCATGGAGAGGGGACTTCAAGATGCGTTTTTCTCCCCTTCTCCAATACTTGGAGAGGGGGCCGGGGGGTGAGGTAAGCAAAAGTCCTGTTACAATATCATTGAGTTGGTGTCCACCGGAAAGATCATGCCAAAGTCTGATATAGTTTTCATAAGCACAGCGCTCACGAATTAGATTTATATCCGAAGACCATCCAGTAGTATCACCTGGTGGACACTGCCCTAATGGAGACCACATCTCAGCAGGATTAGGTATATTAGCAGAAGCACCACTTGCGATTGTAAGAGGCTGTCCATTACGCTGTAGCTTAACATCAATTACCTGATCTGGCCCGATTGGGATCTCAGCCCCATTGGCTGTACATTCATCAATATTTACCACATCATTCCGAAGCCATCCTCGCGTCCCGTCATAAATCACTCCAGCGTACGAAAAGGGAGTAGCCCCATAGGAATTATAATCAATCAAATACCATGTATAACTCCCTACTTGCGTTTGCCGTATAGGTGTAAACCGTTTCCAAGGCACGGTCACACGAATAAGCCCGATCACATTTGTGTCTCCTGATGGGATATTTGCATTGGAGCGTAATTTAGCCGCTGTGGAGACATCAACAGTACCGCAGTTTATCGGTACTGTGGGCGGTGTATTGAAATCGCCGTAGATACGGATGGAATCAAGCTGCATGTTTTTGTAGGTGAGAATCTGGACATAACGACGACTGCCTGTGAAGCTGCCTGCGCTGCGCCACACAAAGGGATTACCCGCCCAACTGTTATTGTCGATGAAGGCTGTTTGCTGCCAGCTTGCACTGTTACAAGGCAGCAGTTGATCAGATACGGAAATGCGGATTTGACGGCGATCAGTCACACCGCCTTGCACATTGCCCAAGTAAAGTGAGATTGCCCCATTGGTGACCGTTCCAGAGAAGCCAACAATGAGACAATCACCATCAGAAAGCTGCGCTATGCTGCCGTTAACCGTGCCAAGCGCAGACGAGGCATTCACGACCCCAATTTGCTGCTCAACCGTCGTCGCATAATTATATTGCACAGCTTGCGCTTGTATCATTTCGGGTTCGATCTCAGGAGTCGGATTTTGCCCATAAAGCCAAGTCACGAAGTTATCAATCCGTAGCGTACCGCCGCCAATCGTAGCGAATGAAATTGTGCCAGCAGGAAGCGGTGGATTATCTTCAACAACAATTACGGCTGTGCCATCTATCAAGACCTGTAGGGAGGTGCCGATGGCTGATACACGAACATCATGCCATGCACCCGCGATAGGCACGGCAGTTGTTCCTGTTCCCAGTAATGTGTCATTCCGATAAAGCATAATCTGACCGTTGGCATCTAAAATGACGCTATATGCACCGGCTTCACTTTGGCGAAGGTTGATCTTGGATGCGCCGCTATCCAACGCGACACGGACATCCATCACGAAATCTTGATAA
>DAOTTO010000241.1:0-11538 GCA_034437895.1 Anaerolineae bacterium
TACGAAGCCGAAGTCGAGGTCAGCGACTTTGCGACAATGGAACTCATTCTTGGCAAACTCGGCTATCATCCTTATCTCGTCTATGAAAAATATCGCACAACCTACGAACTTGATGAAGCCGAAATCGTGTTAGACGAAATGCCTTATGGTAATTTCATCGAAATCGAGGGCGCTCCCGATGCGATTGAGCAAGTCATTATTAAACTCGACCTTCAAGATAAAAAGCGCTATGTGACCAATTACATCCGCCTGTTTGAAAATGTACAACATCATCTTGGCCTCAAGCTATCCGATTTAACCTTCGCCAATTTTGAAGAGATTACAGTGCCAGAAAAGGCATTTGAACCTGTTTCGGGTATAATTGTCGAGTAACACAAATACCCTCAAACTTATAGAACATCGCCGAAACCAATTATCTCGGAAGGACAATTTATGCAGTACAAAACATTAGGACGCACTGGCCTGATCGTCTCTGATCTTTGCTTGGGAACGATGATTTTTGGCGAAGAAGGCGCACGTCATGTTACGCCAGAAGAATCGACCCGCATTATTCATCACTTTCTGGATGCAGGCGGAAACCATATCGACACCGCCAACGTTTATGGCAGCGGCGGACGCTCGGAAGAAATTGTTGGGCAGGCCATTAAGCGCAATCGTGACCAAATCGTATTAGCGACCAAACTCCGCTTCTCAATGGGCAGCGGACTAAATGATGCCGGACTTTCCCGCCACAACATCATCAATGCGACCAACGCCAGCCTGCGCCGTCTCGATACCGATTACATCGATCTGATGTACTTTCACTGTTGGGATCCGATTACGCCGCTGGAAGAATCGATGCGAGCAATCGATGATTTAGTCACGGCAGGCAAAATCCGTTATATCGGGGTCTCCAATTTCAAAGCATGGCAGTTGATGAAAGCCCTAGCAATCAGCGATGCCAACGGCTATGCCCGTTTCGTCGCCGCACAATATCAATACAGCCTCGTCAAGCGCGACATCGAATATGAATTTACTGATTTGTGCCTCACAGAAGGGGTGGGAATTACCCCTTGGTCGCCGCTAGGTGGTGGATTCCTTTCAGGCAAATACACCCGCGATCAACGTCCCCAAAAGCCCGAAGAAGGCCGAATCGCCGTACAAAGTGATGACTCAGAAGAAGCATGGGATCGGCGCAACACCGAGCAAAACTGGAACATCTTGAGTGTTATGGGTGAAATTGCTGAGGAACACCATGCCACCTATTCGCAAATCGCGCTGGCGTGGGTACGAGCGCAGCCAGGTGTCTCCAGCGTGATTATCGGCGTGAGCAAGATGTCGCAGTTAGAAGATAATCTCGGCGCGGCGGATTTAAACCTCACGGCAGACGAAATCACCCGTTTGAATGCCGCTAGCGCCCCACGGGAAATGTATCCCTATCGCTTTATCGAAGGCTACGGCGCACGTCCTCTGAATTAATACAAAAGCGAGGTAGAACATCATCTACCTCGCTTTTTATCATTGACAAAAAAGAACATTTATTCTAAAATAGAAAGCAATGATCTCTCAACGCAAAGGAGCAGGTTTCATGACAATCACCCTCGGCACAGTATCACTTTTTGTAGAAGATCAGGATCGCGCAAAAGATTTCTACACCAACATCCTCGGCTTTGAACTCCTTAGAGATCAACCAATTTACCCCGGCGCGACCAACCGCTGGGTGGCAGTGGCACCCGCAGGCGGTCAGACACATATTATCCTCTATAAGGCGGATGAAAATTGGGATCATTATAAGCAGGTTGTGGGGAAATCGCAGGCGGTCACATTTAATGTCTCCGACATGATGACGCTTTATGCCGATTTGAAGGCAAAAGGGGCTCAATTTGCCACCGAACCAGACCCGCAGCCTTGGGGGACATCGGCCTTCATTATCGATTCCGAAGGCAACCATATCCTCTTTGTGCAACCTGCAACCTAACTCGCCATCGATCAACCCAAAATTCACCCATCTAAAAGGCCGCAACCGATTGCGGCTTTTTGATTCTTATCCACATTCGCCATCAATCTCTGTAAGACGCTATAATTCTCGTATTCTGCTCACCCCTGATCTAAAAGGTTCTTCATGTCCGACCAGCGCAAGCCCGAATTTAAAACGTCGTCCGGGATTCCCCTTAAGCAAACGTACACCGCTGCCGATTTACCGCCCAACATTAAAACCGAACTCGGTACACCAGGCGATTATCCCTACACACGCGGGGTACAAGCGACGATGTATCGCAGTCGTTTGTGGACGATGCGGCAATATGCCGGATTCGCTACTGCTGAAGAGTCAAATGCCCGTTACAAATACCTGATCGCGCAAGGCAGCATGGGCTTATCCGTCGCGTTTGATCTGCCCACACAGATTGGCTATGACGCGGATGATCCGATGGCGCTAGGCGAAGTCGGCAAAGTGGGGGTGAGCATCAGCAGTGTGCATGATATAGCGCGGTTGTTCGAGGATATCCCTCTGGATAAAGTCTCCACCAGTATGACGATCAATGCCCCCGCTGCGATTTTGTTAGCGATGTACATTGCCGTCGGCAAGCGTCAAGGCGTAGAAGAAAATAAATTGCGCGGCACCATCCAAAATGATATTTTGAAAGAATATATCGCACGCGGGACGTATATTTATCCGCCTGAACCGTCAATGCGGCTGATTACGGATATTTTCGCCTATTGCAAAGTCAATGTGCCGCAGTGGAATACGATCAGCATCAGCGGTTATCACATCCGTGAAGCAGGCAGCACCGCCGTTCAGGAAGTCGCTTTTACACTGGCGAATGGTATCGCTTATGTGCAAGCTGCGATTGATGTCGGACTCGATGTGGATGAATTCGCGCCTCAGCTTTCATTTTTCTTCAACGCGCACAACCAATTTTTAGAGGAAATCGCCAAGTTCCGCGCCGCCCGTAAGCTGTGGGCAAAAATTATGCGTGAGCGCTTTAACGCCAAGAATCCTAAAAGCTGGATGCTGCGTTTTCACACTCAGACGGGTGGCAGCACCCTTACTGCCCAACAACCAGAAAACAATATCGTGCGTGTCGCGCTGCAAGCCTTAGCCGCCGTCATGGGCGGGACGCAATCGCTCCATACCAACAGCATGGATGAAGCGCTCGCCCTCCCCACCGAAAAGGCGGTGCAGATCGCGCTTCGCACTCAGCAAATCATCGCGCATGAATCGGGCGTGGCGGATTCGGTTGACCCGTTGGCAGGCAGTTACTTGATCGAAGCGCTGACCGATGAAATTTTCAACCAAGCCGAGTCTTATATCCAGCGCATCGACGATATGGGCGGTGCATTAAAAGCCATCGAGCGCGGGTTTATCAATCACGAAATCGAGAATGCCGCTTATGATTATCAACGTGCCGTCGAGAAGGGCGAAGAAATCATCGTTGGTGTGAATAAATTCGCGGCAGACGACGGAACACATCCCGATTTGCTTAAAGTCGATCCCGCGATTGAAGCCAATCAGCGGCAAAAATTGGTGCAGCTTCGCGCCACCCGCAACAACGGTAAGGTCAACGAACTGCGGCATCGGCTGGATACCGCCGCCCGTACCAGCGAGAATCTGATGCCTTTGATTATCACATGTGTAGAAAACGATGTTACGCTTGGAGAAATCGCCCATACTTTACGCGGCGTGTTCGGGGAATATCGCCCCAATATCACAGTATAATAAATGTATCGCAATTATGGAGAGACAAATCATGAGCATCCCAACATCGGAACGGCTCGTTATTGAAGCCGTACAAGCACAACATAATTTCGATGATCTGTTTCAGCGGGCTTCGCAAGGCGAATTGGTCATCGTGGAAAAAGAAGGATCACCTGCTGTTGCTATGATCTCGATTGCTGAGTACGAAACGCTGATTCAACGGCGTGAACAAGCGGAACAAGAAGAACGGTTACGTAGGTTTGAACAAGCTGCCCGTGCTATCGGCGAAGAAGTTGAACGACTTGGCATTACAGAAGAACAGATGATGGAAGAATTAGAAAAAACCAGAGAAGAAGTCTATCGGGAGTTTTATGGAAACAAAGGATAAAACAAAACTCCGAATCATGGTTGATGCCAACATCCTCGTCGCAGGGACAGGCTGGCCTCGCTTTCCCTATGAAGTAATGCGCCACGCAACTAAAGGTGATTTTCAGCTTATGCTTTCATCCTATATCATCTTGGAAGCTCGACAACACATCATTCGTATGATGCCGGAAAAACTTGCCGATTTCGAGATATTTCTCAAGGAGAGCAGCTATGAAGATGTGCCAACACCCACGCTTGAGGAGGTCTCAGCTAACACCGACTTGGTACGCGATGTAAAAGATATTTCTATCGCTCTCGCGGCTATCAACGCAAAAGTGGACTTTTTCATCTCGCAAGATAAAGACCTCACAGCACAGGATGAAACCACCGAAAAATTGCGCCAACAACTCAATATCCTCCTTCCAGGCACATTCCTGCGAGAACAGATGGGTTGGGCAAGCGAACACCTTGAAGCCATCCGTAGCCGCAAGTGGAAAGAATTAACCTAAGCCGGGCTGAGGTGATAAAAAATGCCCATACACTCCGATAAAAATCTGTATCCCGGCGTTAACGCGCATCTGAACAGCTACCTACAAAATGAAACAGGAAAATGGGCAGGATTCCATAATGAGCATGTGACCGATATTGCGCGACATCTTAAAGAGGTTTTGCCATCGGGCTACTTTGCCGTGTCGGAAACATCATTACAAATACTCGGCTATGATCCCGAAATAGACATCGAAAAAAAGTCGTATTCCCGACCTGATGCAACCGTCTATCAAATAAATCCTATGCCTTTGGTTCGCAGTTCAACACCCACTTTTGCAGAAGCCACCCAACCTGTTTTATCACCACGTATCCTCGAAACATTGATTGATCCTGAACCGATGACTGGATTAGTCATCTACCAAGCAGGCGAGGGGGGCATATTAGGCAGGCCGATTACGCGGATTGAACTGCTCTCACCGTCAAACATGCCGAGCGGATCTCACAATGAACAATATTTACTCAAACGCATGGAAACATTAAAGAGTGGTCTACGATTGGTAGAGATTGATTATCTCCACCAACTGCCCCCTATTGTCAAAGGTATTGCAAGTTATCCTAAGCGCGAGATAAAAAGTTTCCCCTACCTATTTCTCGTCACAGACCCGCGCCCCACCCTAGAACAAGGTCGCACGGATGTTTATGGCATCGAAATTATGGAACGGTTGCCCGTAATTAACATCCCCCTAGCAGGTGCAGATTTTGCTGAATTCGATTTCGGGAAAGTCTACGACACTACTTACGAAAGCTCCAGCTTCTTCCGTCTCGTTGTAGATTACGCCCAAGACCCACCTGCGTTTGACAAATATACGCCGGAAGATCAGGAACGCATCAAAGAACTCCTCGAACATATCCGTAAGAACGCCTCACAAGGCGAGAATGAGATAGGAAGTTAACCCCATGCCCGACTTCGACGCTTTTCTGACAAAAATGCTCCAACGTCCCTTACCCAGTAGCGCCATTTCCCGCGTCCGAGTCCTCGCTAAAGAATTAGCGGAAGGCGCAGTTGAGGAAGTTTGGCCTTCTTATCTCTCAGTGAATCGCGCCAACAGCCATCCTGATCCCGAAACTGGACAATATATCATCATTTATGAAATGGACGATCCTAATCTACGCGCTTATTTTAAACAGCGATGGGACGATAATGCGCCTAAACTCTCGTTATTGGTGGATAATGGCTATCTCCAAACAGACATCACCAATCGCTATATTGATGGCTACAAACTCATCAAACCAGCTTTTGATTTATTAGAAGCCGTTGAACCCGCCTCAATTTTTATCTCTTACAAGCGGCGGGAAAGCAGTGCCTTCGCCCTATTGGTGCTGGCAAGATTGAAAGAACACAGCCTGAACGCCTTTGTCGATCTCACCATTCAACCCGGCGACAATTGGCAGACTCACTTCAAAGAACAAATCCAAAAGCGCGATTATTTTGTCCTCCTGCTCAGTAAAACATCACTCGACTCTCAAGTCGTCCATCAGGAAATTCAATGGGCGCTGGAGTCCGGTTCAGCAATCCTTCCAATCTGGCATGGCGGCTTCGTGTACAAATCGGGCGATTTTACTGTCCCGCCGGAAATCGATCATCTACTGAATACCACGCACACCATTCGCGTGTTGGAAGAAAGCGCCTTAGCCTATAACAACGCGATTATCGAACTCCTGAACCGCTTCGGGATTACCCCGTGATTTGACTTGAGAATTGCCATTAAGTCCGTCGGCAAGTATCATACGCTTCCATGAACAGGAGTTCTTAATGTCGCTTCCGGTTAATCAGATCATTTACGGAGATTGCCTTGAACTTATTCAAGAAATTCCCGATAACACAATCAATCTTGTCATTACTTCTCCGCCCTATTTTCAACAGCGTGATTACGGTGCAGGCATCGGAAACGAAGCGTCTCTGGAAGCCTATTTGACACATCTCGTCAACATCATGCGAGAATGTGTCCGCGTAATTAAACCCAACGGGAGCATTTTGTTCAATTTAGGCGATAAATATCAGGAGAGCAGCTTACTCCTTGTCCCTTATCGCTTTGCCCTAGAAGCCTGCGAAATCCCTAATGTCAAATTGGTCAATGCCATTACTTGGGTCAAACTTAACCCAACCCCGCGCCAATTTAAGCGCCGTTTAGTGAGCAGTACCGAGCCCTTTTTTCATTTCGTCAAATCTGCCGATTACTTCTATAATTTGGATGCGTTCCTCTCACAACAAAAAGTAACAAAATCTACTAATGGTATGACCAGCAACATCGGCAAAAGCTACTTTGAACTTATCAATAAATCAGACTTATCGCCTCAGCAAAAACAGCACGCCAAAGAAGCCCTCCAAGCAGTGATTCAAGAGGTCAAATCCGGCCAAATTGAAGGCTTCAGGATGAAGATTCGCGGCTTACACTCTGAACCTTTTGGTGGGCAAGCAGGCGGCAGGCAAATTCAGCTAGACAAAAATGGCTTTACCATCATTCGCATTCATGGCAATCCGCTCAAGAAGGATGCGATTGAAATGGCTGTGGAATCTGTTAAAGGCGGTAAACATCCAGCGATTTATCCAGTTAAACTCGTGACTGAATTTCTTCATTTACTCACAGAAGAGGATGATATTGTGCTTGACCCGTTTATAGGTTCTGGTTCAACTGCCATCGCCTGTAAACTGAATCATCGTCAATACATCGGATTTGAACTTAACCCAGATTATTGCCAACTGGCGGAAGAACGACTAGCACAAGTTCAGCCTTACCCACAAAAATTGTTTTAAGATGCAATCATGACGACTATTCCCACGATACTTGAAGATGCTTTCGCGGCATCCCTTACAGATACAGACAGCATGTCAACCCTATCGCCGCCCCAAGTCGAATGGGTACAAACTATTGCTCAACAGGCAGCATCACAAAAAGGGGTATTCACCGTATTAGTCACCTCATTGGGCAAGAAAATACTATCTCCCGAACAAGATGTACGCTTGCATCAAGATCAAATACCCGGTGGTTATTCAGGCCGAACTTTAGATACAAAATTTGTCACCCCATTTATACGTGAAAATTTTTCACGTCTTGCTATGAGTGAAAGTGGTTGGCTAACGCGTTCGCTTGAGCAACCTCACCCTTACACATTAGGTTATGAAGGGAGAATTAAAAACAAAACCGTCAAAAATGCCTTTCTATACATCCTTAACGATATTGAAGAAAATAACGCTGATGCTCGAATCTATCTGATTGCTTTATTTTCTCAGGTAAGTTTACTTCACAGCACGAACTTAATTTTCGACACAACAACACTATATTCTGGCGTAACAATCGCTAAAATCATTGAGGCACTGCAACAACATTTCTTTACTAGATACCCGGTAAGCGGCGCATCGCGTTTACCCGTGTTAGCCATCTATGCAATCTATAAATGTCTATTGAGTACACCACGGTATGAGGGCAAACAACTTGCACCTCTGAAAAGCCATACAACTTCAGATATAAGATCAGGCAGCGTTGCTGATGTTGAAATATTGAATCTCGATTCGACCTTTTTTGAAGCAGTTGAAGTTAAACATAATATTGCAATTACGCCTGATCTCATTCAAATCGCCCTGAACAAAATCCAAACATCAGGGATAGCGCGTTTCTATCTCTTGACAACACGCGAACCAAATTCAGATCATCCTGAGCAAATACAAGAAATTGTAGACAAAATTCACAAAGACTTTGGCATTGAGATTATTATGAATGGCATCGTCCCCTCTTTAAAGTATTATCTGCGTCTTTTAGATGATCCAAGCATCTTCTTAGGAGAATATAGAGAAATTCTACAAGCAGATTTTGCACTTACAACAGATATTAAACTGGAGCACCTGCAAAGGTGGATAGACCTCACACAAAAATTCACACCCGACGTTGGTTGATATTTACGCTTTTACTGGTGACGGCTTATCAATTGGGCGAAATCCTAAGTGCAACAACATCACCTCTTGATGTACACTTATTATTTTCACCAGCGGCAAGACTCATTGTAGGCATTGTTTGGGCGTTACTTTTTGGTTTAGCCGTTGTTTTAATAATAAGGCGGACTAATCCAGCGCTGCCTTATACGGCGGCTTTGCTAGTTGCGTATGCAGCATACAGTGTGGCGCGTGTGATGATCTTCACGCAGGCGGATTATAACCATGAGCGGTTGCCTTCTTTGATTGGCATAATTTTGATTTTTTTGAGCATTCCTTTTTACCTGAGCATCCGCTTGATGCGGGCGCAAAATAAAGAACTCACACAAACGGAGACATTGACGGATGGCAGTCAACCACAAAATAGCGAATCCTAAATTAGAAGAACTCCGCCAGAAACGGGCAGCGAGCCAAGCTGGTGGCGGCGAGGCACGAATCAAACAGCAGCACGACAAAGGCCGTAATACTGCCCGTGAACGGCTCGATATTCTACTTGACCCCGGCAGCTTCCACGAATTAGATGCGTTTGTCGAACATCGCTCCACCAATTTTGGGCTGGATAAACAGAAATTTTTAGGGGACAGCGTCGTCACTGGATGGGGAACGATTGACGGGCGGCTGGTTTACGTCTATTCACAGGATTTTACTGTGATCGGCGGCAGCTTGAGTGAAGTCCATGCCCAAAAAATCTGCAAAGTGATGGCAATGGCGATGAAAACCGGTGCGCCTCTCATCGGGCTGAATGACAGCGGCGGCGCACGTATCCAAGAAGGTGTTGAAAGTCTTGGTGGTTTTGCGGATATTTTCTTGCAAAATACCCTTGCAAGCGGTGTCATTCCGCAGATCAGCGTCATCATGGGGCCGTGTGCGGGTGGTGCGGTATACAGTCCAGCCCTGACCGATTTCATCTTTATGGTCAAAGACACCAGTTATATGTACATCACCGGGCCGGAAGTCGTGAAGACCGTCACGCATGAAGATGTCGATCATGAAGAACTCGGCGGCGCAGGGGTTCATTCCACCAAAAGCGGTGTGTGTCATGTCGTCGGCGAAAATGAAACCGAAACACTGATGCTCGTGCGTGACATGCTGAATTATATTCCCCAGAACAACATGGAAGACCCGCCTCTTTCCGGCAGCACCGATGATCCTTTACGCGCTGATCCCGAACTGGACGACATCATCCCAGAGAATCCCAACAAGCCTTACGATGTGAAAGACGTTATCGAAAAAATTGTCGATGACGGGCATTTCTTCGAGATTCATGCCGATTATGCCGCCAATATCGTCGTCGGATTCGCTCGGCTCGGCGGTCACAGCGTCGGCATTGTGGCGAATCAGCCGATGGTGCTGGCAGGTGTGTTGGATATTCAGGCCAGCATTAAAGCCGCGCGTTTCATCCGCTTTTGTGACTGCTTCAATATCCCGATTATCACGTTGGTCGATGTCCCCGGCTATATGCCCGGCACCAATCAGGAACACAACGGCATTATAATGTCTGGCGCGAAACTACTGTTTGCTTACTGCGAGGCCACCGTCCCCAAATTAACCATCACAATGCGGAAATCCTACGGCGGCGCGTACTGCGTCATGAGCAGCAAGCACATCCGGGGCGATTTAAATCTGGCATGGCCTACCGCCGAAATCGCTGTGATGGGGCCCGAAGCCGCCGTGAGAATCGTCTATAAGCGCGAACTCGATAAAGCGGAAGATCGTGTCGCCCGCGAAAAAGAACTTGCCGACGAATACCGCGAGAAATTCGCCAACCCGTATATCGCCGCAGCACGAGGCTATATCGACGACATCATCGAACCGCGTGAGACTCGCGCTCGATTGATTAATGGGCTGGAAGTTTTCCAGAACAAGCGCGATGAAAATCCGCCGCGTAAACATGGCAACATGCCGCTGTAAATATGCCAACGGTACTGCGTCTAAAGGGCTGCGAATGGCGAATTTATATGGATGACCATCAACCACCACATTGTCATATTAAAGTCGGAGATGGCACGGTTGTTGTGAATTTAGATGCTACAGCTTCTATTAGAAAAACCAGCAATAAGGTCAAAGCATCTGATGTAAAAAAAGCCCAAGATTTGACAATAGATAATCTTGATCTTTTACTTCAAGCATGGTCGAACATCCATGAAACAGATGAGGAATAATCCAATGACGATACAAACAACGACTAAACAGGAAGAAGCATATCATGGACTTTATGCTGATCGGAATGATGCGGTGGAGGTTGAGATAAACGAAAAACACCTAATTATTACGACACGCGACGAGCGTATGATTCATGTGCCGTTGAGTTGGTTTCCTTGGCTGGAAGAAGCAACATCTGAACAACGTACCGATTTTGAAAATAACGAAACGAGCATCCATTGGCGGCAATTGGATGAGGGCGTAAGTATGCAGGTCATCCTACTTGGACGCTATGGGAAGTAAAACGATGGCAGAACCACTAAAAATTCGCATGACGAAAATTTCTTATTACGTTGTCGTGCAATATCTAAAAGCTAATCGCTGAAAGCTAAAAAACAATGACTGGCGACTTAACGACTGCGAAAATCAAAAAAGTGCTGATCGCTAACCGGGGCGAGATCGCTGTGCGCGTCATCCGTGCCTGCCGCGATCTCGGTATTGGGACGGTAGCGGTCTATTCGGAAGCGGATCGGGCAGCCCTGCATGTCCGCTATGCTGACCAAGCGGTACATATCGGCGCACCTGCCCCCCGCGAAAGCTATCTACGTATCGACAAAATTATCGACGCGGCACGTAAAACTGGCGCGGATGCTGTTCATCCTGGCTATGGCTTTTTGGCGGAAAAAGCCGAATTTGCCGCCGCATGTGCGGATGCTGGGATCACCTTTATTGGCCCCTCGCCCTACGCGATTGAAAAAATGGGCGATAAGCAAACGGCTCGCGAAACCGTGAAAAAAGCGGGTGTCCCCCTAATCCCCGGCACAGAACCGGGCTTACATGACGATGACCTAATCGCCATCGCCAACAGCGAAATCGG
>DAOTTO010000242.1:0-7474 GCA_034437895.1 Anaerolineae bacterium
TTCTTTGCTACCTGTTCAAATATTACAAATCGGTAATGACAATTTGGAAATTCAATTTCCCTTCATCCAATCACAGACTTCTATTCAAATTGATGCAAATGATGGCGTAACATCTTTACTATTTGGCAATAGCAACCTTGCGATCCAATCAAACGATCGAAGTATTGAATATATCTACCAACCATCCGAATTTGTTCGCATCTTACTAACCCAATAAGGCATATTAACAATGATTCAAAAAATGATTCGGTGCTTTGTGACGTTATTTATCTTTAATCTATTCTCATTTTCTGCTCATGCTCAGTCTGGTGCAGCAGTTTGGATATGTGTAGTTGTAACGCCAATTGGCGAACAACCTTACGTGCTTGAATTCAGAAATACAAATATTGTTGGCATGATCGTTCCGCAACAATCTACAGTAATTGTTTTCGGTAACGTTGATGTTGCAACTTATGGATATACAACGGATAACTCAAATGGGAACTATATTTTCCCTAGTACAACACCTAGCCAAACAGGCAACGCCTCGATTCAAAGCAGAGCTTTATTAAGTGAGGAAACTATGGCTGGATGTACTACCCTCACTAGCGAAACTCTTGCAACTCGATCTGTTACGATAAATCCTTTGGATGCCTTTGTAATAACAAGAGTAGGATTTGCCAACTACAATCTGAACAATTTGCTGGGTGTCGTATCCTTCTATTTTGCTCCACCTGCACCTGCATTTCAACTTATTCAAATGAGTGACATTAACTTAAGTGTGCGTTTTATGTCGTTAGTTGAAGAAGTTACAGATTATACAATAATCGCTAACAAGCCAATTGAAGTATCTAATCTTTTTACAATTGAGGTACCAAGCAATTCAGTTGAAGAAGTCAGATATATACAACCTACATACATCTATGATTATTTTATATATACGCTTGATGATCTAAACGATGTTGTAACATTAATGAATGACGTGGTTCGAGTATATCCAAATAGTGGTCGGGAAAGTCAGTACTATCAAGGGGATATCCTAAGCATAGATTTTCTAACGACTAATCCACCCGAACCTCGATTTGAACCCCCATGCAATGCAATAGTTCCTCTAATTGGGGCTGGTGAGAGTTTCGAATTTCTTGTTCCTGACACAAATCAATTGTCCTATCTTTCAAGCGCAGGTTACGTGGGATTTGATACTATGGGGAATCTACTGGTTACAGTCGGCGCAGGTAATAGAATTGTTACTAGGCCGTGGCTTGTGAGGTGTCAACCATAAAACATCTAACGCCACGTATGCGCCCGAAGCGACGGCATTCCAAATCACGGCGACGTTGAATCCATAGTAAAATCATCTCAAAATAGAACAGGGCGCATTCCGGTGCGCCCTTTAAATAAGTTGGAGATTTCCCCATGAGCGACGTACAAGAAAAAGTGCTGTTGACGGGTGAGGATGTGCTGCGGATGCGGGAGGAACTTACATCTGGTATGGAATTGATCGAAGGGGTACTCGTGCCGCGTGGATGGGGAGAAAACGCTGTGCCGACTGGATTACGACACGCTAAAGTTGAAAGCAAATTTGCGCGGTTGCTAGGTAACTTTGTCGAGCCGAATAATTTGGGTGAAATTTTCACGGGCGAACCCGGTTTTTATACACGGGGAGACACCAAAACATTTCGTGCGCCGGATGTGGCTTATATCTCTTATGAACGGCTGCCCAAAGGGGCTGAGGAAGAAGGTTTTTCGTCCATTCCACCCGACCTTATTGTCGAAGTCATTTCACCCGGCAATACGGCGACGGATATGGAAGTGAAAATCCGGGAATGGTTTACTTTTGGGGTGCGCTTAGTCTGGGTGGCGTATCCGTCCGTGCGCCGTGTTTATATTTTTACTGCGCCCGATCAATTGAAAATCCTCGAAGTTGGGGATGCGATTGACGGCGGCGATGTGCTGCCGGGCTTTAGCGCACAGGTCGGCGATTTCTTCTAAACATCCCTTTGCGACTCTTGGCGTTCTTCGCGTCTTTGCGTTTAATGACTTCTTTTTTGTTAAACTTCATCGGTCAAATGTGGGATTCTCGCCCGTCCTGTGGGATAACGTGGTATAATCGCTTGCATCGTCGGGCGATGTGAGCGCGGGGTAACACGCATGTTCTGGGGCGAGTTCTCTCACCAATTGGATAAAAAAGGCCGTTTGATTATCCCTGCGCGTTATCGTCCTCAGCTTGCGACGGGAGCCGTCCTCACACGCGGCCTTGACCATAATCTCGTGATTTATCCCCAAGAAGCATGGCGCGGTATCTCCGAACAGATCAATCAAATGCCAATGACACAGCCGAGCGGACGAGCGTTACGGCGGCTCTTGTTTTCCGGCGCTGTCGAATTATCATTAGATCGGCAGGGGCGCGTTTCTATCCCGCCCTATCTGCGCGATTATGCCTCGCTTGATGGGGAAGCCTTGCTCGTCGGCATGGAGACATTTATCGAAATTTGGCAGCCCACTAATTGGCGGTTGGCGCTGGATGACCTCTCAAATACCCTCGCGGGTGCAGAAATGGTCTTGAAGATTGGCTTGTGATTGACCTATGACCGAAACACCCCTTATACAGCATATCCCTGTCCTATTGGACGCTGTGTTAACAGGGCTTTGCCCACCCTATGCTCCGCCAGCGCGGGTTATTGATGGTACACTCGGCGCAGGTGGGCATACACGCGCTTTGTTAGAAGCAGGTGCGCGTGAAGTCCTCGGCTTTGATTTGGATCCCGCCGCGCTGGAAATCGCCCGACAGACGCTTCTGCCGTATGGTGACAGGGCGCATCTCGTCCATGCCAGCTACACGCAGATGAAAGAGGAAGCCGCACGGCACGGTTGGGACAATGTGGATGCTATTTTGCTGGATGTGGGCGTATCATCCATGCAGCTTGATCGCCCGGAACGCGGTTTTTCCTTTATGCGCGATGGCGCTTTAGATATGCGTTTCGACCCATCCGGGAATAATCCATCTGCGGCTGAAGTGGTGAACCTTTGGAGTGAATCTGACCTTGCTGATATTTTTTTTACGTATGGCGAAGAACGCAACAGCCGCCGTTTAGCCCGTGCGATTGTCAAAAATCGGCCTTATCAGACGACGACACAGCTTGCCGCCGTTATTGAGCAAAATGCCCCCCGCGAAAAACGCCGCGACGGCAAACGGATTCATCCCGCCACACGGATTTTTCAAGCGCTGCGAATTGTAGTGAATGATGAATTAGGGATGATTGAGCGCGTTTTGCCAAGTGCGATAGAATTACTCAAACCGGGTGGACGATTGGCGGTCATCAGTTTTCATAGTCTGGAAGATCGGATCGTCAAGCAGGCTTTTAAAGAGGCCAGCGAGGAGATTATCTCGCCGCCGGGGATGCAGCTCACAGAAAAAAGGGCGATTGTGCGGCAGATTACACGCAAGCCGATTGAAGCGACAGATGCCGAAATCGTGCAAAATCCGCGCAGCCGGAGCGCAAAATTGAGGATAGTGGAGAAACTATAAGCTATGGCGAAATCACAAGGCTGGTTTGAACATGCTATGCGTAGAACAGGATGGCGACCTGAACGGCAGGTTGTGGCGCTGGCAACGCTGGGCTTTTTTCTCGCGCTGATTCTAGGCGCATTATATCTTTCGCAGGTGGCACGAGAAGCGACAATCAATCGCCGCTTAAGTGAATTGATCGCCCAACGCGACCAACTAGAACGGAATAATGAGCAGCTTCGGGCGGAAATCGGGACATTGAAAGCTGTGCCGCGTTTGATTCAACGTGCCAGCGAACTCGGCTTTTCCAGCGCAGGCAGCGCTAATATCGAATATCTGACGGTACAGGGTTATAATCCTGCACGAGGCAATACGGTTGCGCCGATTGAAGCGCAAGAGAATGACTTGGTTTCGGAATATGATGAGACGTTTACAGGTTGGCTTTCGGAACGCTGGGATGCAATGCGTCAGTCACTTGGTTGGTAGAGGAGATTGATAAATAGATGGCTGCTCAAAACCAACAACTCCCCCCCGGTGGGTCTATTCAACAGGATATGCTCAGACGACGGCTACCTGTGGTGATCGCGGTGATGTTTATCGCGTGTTTGGTGCTGTTATTTCGGGTGATCTCGTTCCAATTCCCACAAGACCCGCGTGTACTACGTGAACTCGCTGCGCTGCGGGATGCAGGTTATGGACGAACTGAGCGTGTCGAGGCGGCGCGAGGCACAATTTATGACCGTGACGGCGAACCTTTAGCCGTCAATACGCGGCGCTATCGGGTTGGCATTAGCCCGAATCTTGTTTCCGATCCGGCGCGTACCGCCACGCAACTTGCGGCTATTCTCAATCGTGATGAGTTGGAGATGCTGCAAATCGTCAACAGCGACTCGCAGTATGTGTGGTTGGCGAATGTCGATCCCGAAACATGGCAGCAAATCAATGACCTCGATTTGGGGTTGGTTATTCAGGTGGAGCGTATTCAAGAGCGCTTGTATCCACAAGGGGCGCTGGCAGCGCAAGTCCTCGGTTTTGTGGCAGGCGATGGTGAAGATTTTCGTGGCTACAACGGTGTCGAAGGATATTATGAGAGCGAGCTTGCTGGACGTGTCCGCACCCAGGAAGTGAGCAACATTCCCTTTGGGTTGCCTAATGATCCAACAGCAATTGGTGAAGGTGCGAGCCTCGTTTTGACGCTTGATCGCGATGTGCAGTTTTTGGTAGAAACGCAGTTGCAAGCGGCGATTGCCAGCACTGGCGCGAAAAGTGGCACGATTATTGTGATGGATCCGCGCACAGGCGATATCCTAGGCATGGCAAGCTGGCCTACCTTTGACCCCAATGCGATTCAAGACGTGACCAACGCCCAACTGCTCACGAATCCGGGCATTGATGATGTCTATGAACCGGGGTCAGTTTTCAAAATTATCACAGTTGCCTCTGCGTTGGAAACAGGGACGATCACCCGCGATTGGACATATTACGATAACGGCATCATCCAAATTGGCGGCGTATCTATTCAGAATTGGGATCGTGCCGCATACGGCCTCACCGATACCACGAACTTACTTGTGAACTCGCTCAACGTCGGCGCGGCGACCCTCAGCCAGACAATGGGTACGGAGCGCTTTTATAATATGCTGCGTGCCTTTAATTTTGGTGCGCCCGATCGGGTTGATCTGCCCGGCGAAGAATCCGGTCTGTTGTACATTCCCGGTGACGAATTTTGGAGCGAGAGCAATCTCGGCACGAATAGCTTCGGGCAAGGGATTTCCGTTACGCCGCTGCAAATGCTCACCGCGACCAATGCCATTGCTAATGATGGGCGCATGATGCAGCCTCGTATAGTTTGCCAAATTGTGAACGGCGACATCGTGGAAACACCGCGCCCGACTCAATTAGGACATCCAATTTCGGTTGAAACCGCCAACATCGTGACGGAGATGATGGTCGCCGCTGTACGGGATGGGTTGGATGAAGGCGCACAACTGCCGGGATATACCGTTGCCGGCAAAACGGGGACGGCGGAAATTCCGGGACCTTTAGGTTATCGCGGCGATGCGTGGATTATGACATTTGTGGGCTTTTTCCCGGCGTATAATCCCCAAGTGAGTATTCTCATTAAGCTCGATGAACCGACCAGCGCGCGTTGGGCGAGTCAAGTTGCTGCGCCAGTGTTCCGTCAACTAGCAGAGCGCTTGGTGATTATGCTGGAAATCCCTAACGATCAAATTCGCTTCGCACTCGTGGCGGAAGGCGGTAATGCCGATCTTCCGGGCTGTACGCAGCGATAAGCATTTTGAACGACAGAAGCGCGGAAGATAAAGAGATAAAAGTCTACCAATCCGCGCTTTTGCTAAAACTAGTCACTGAAAACTGAGGATTACTTATGGCTGCTGGACTTCCCCTTGCATTAACGGCTGGCCTCATCACCTTTTTGTTGGGTGTCATTTGGGGGCAGCCTTTTGTCGAAATCTTGCGCCGATTAAAAATCGGCAAACAAATTCAGGCTGAACTCAGCGAAAATCATCAGAAAAAAGTGGGAACGCCCACAATGGGCGGCGTGATGATCGTCATCCCGGTTTTGGGGGTGATGTTTGCGCTCAATATCGCTAATGTCGTCCAGTTCGGTGGTGGGACGAGTACATTTTTGCCGCTGTTGGTGCTGTTTGGATATGCTCTCTTGGGGATGATCGACGACTGGGAAGGCATCAGCCGTTCACGGGGCAGACCGCGTGGGGAGGGGCTTTCTCCGCGTACTAAGTTTATTGGGCAATTGGTACTGGCGACACTTGCTGCTGTAATCATCTCGCTTTATCAAGGTGGTTTCTCCTTCTCTAACCAAATTGTCCTCCCGCTAATCCCGATTACTATTCCATTGAGTCCGATAATTTTTATCCCGATTACGGTTTTCTATATCGTTGGTACATCGAATGCCGTTAACTTCACAGACGGGTTAGATGGATTAGCAGGCATTATCACCTCAAGCGCGTTTGCTGCCTATGGGGTGATCGCGTACTTGCAGGGACAAATCTTCTTAGTTCAGTTGTGTTTTGTCATCGTCGGCGCATGTTTCGCGTTTTTGTGGTACAACGCCCATCCCGCTGCGCTCTTCATGGGCGATACCGGATCGCTGGCGCTCGGCGCGACGCTCGGCACAGTCGCGGTGATGACAGGGCAGTGGCTCTTGCTGCCGATTATTGCCATCGTCCCGGTTGCGGAGACGGTTTCGGTTATTTTGCAAATTGCTTCTGCCAAATACAGCCGTCGTTATCTGGGGGTAGATCGGCGTATCTTCCGCATGGCTCCGCTGCATAATCATTTTGAGTTGGGCGGGTGGAGCGAAACGCAGATCGTCCAGCGCTTTTGGCTTGTTGGCATCTTGAGCGCGATGATTGGAATTGCTTTAGCGCTATTGTAGGAGAGGAAAATGGCTATTGATGAACTCTTGAGCGAACTTCGCAAACTAAATCGTGCCGATAAAATGCGGGCGATGCAGGTGCTTGTCATAGAATTAGCTTCTGAAGAAGAAGCGCTATTGAGTCCAGGAGTCCATTATGAGGTGTGGTCGCCTTATGATGCACCAGACACGGCAAGCGAACTGTTAAGATTACTGGAAGCGGAAGGAAAATCCAAGCATGGTTGATCGGCAGCAATTTTCCTATACGACGACGAGAAATAAGTATGGCGAAGCTGTCCTACGCCCAAGATTGCCAATTATACTCATGTATCATGGAAAGACGGTTGAGACTGTTGGATTATTAGATACAGGCGCAGATGTCAATGTTATGCCCTATTCGCTGTGGATAGAGCTAGGTGCAGACTGGCATCAACAGTCGCCTCTTGCTCAGGTATCAGGGAATCTGGCAGATTCAGGACTTTCGCTTACCTCACCCCCCGGCCCCCTCTCCAATACTTGGAGAGGGGGAGAAAAACGCATCTTGAAGTCCCCTCTCCATGCAATGGGGAGGGGATTTAGGGGTGGGG